>CAZAIV010000029.1:0-3088 GCA_964485315.1 uncultured Gammaproteobacteria bacterium | reverse complement strand
GATGACGATTGCGTCTAAGTATGGACGCACCTCTTATGTCTTTGTGATGGGCATGCCAGTGCCTCGACTCAGGATGTAACGATGGTTGCGTCCTTTTTTATTGTACATTTCTATTCTCTCTGAAGAGGGATTCAACCTCACTCGCTTCATTAAAAAACAAATACCTCTATGAGTATATGCGTATATGATAGTGTACGGGGAAGGAGCAGTGGTATGTCAGGCTGAAAAAAATTGTTTTGCTTAAAACTATAATTCACTATTTGTTTCACAACTTTTTCATTAGGAGAAAATATGAAAAACATCTTCACAACATCGTGCTTTATCTTTTGTGTAATCGTAGCGTTATTAGTCACCGGCTGCGCCGCATCCCAGCATGCGGGAACTACGTACGTTCCCAAGCCTGCAAAGACGGAGACGAACGAAGGTATCTGGCTGAGTTATTGGCAAGACCAGTTCGATGCCTACAGTGGAAACGTAATTGTACCGGATGCAAGCTATCCCGAAGCATCAAAGCAAGCATTCCAGAGAGCCAAGCTTGAGTGGGATAGAAAGGTGGAGACCGCAACTACCAATACCAGCATCTTACTATACGGCGGCGGTACGGTCGCATCGCTGCTTCTCATACTGGCGATAGCCGGAGCTCTATAACATTACGTTCAAGGTAAGCTTTATCTGGCAAGATAATGCTTTAGAAAAAAGCGTCACTCAATGAAAGGAGTGACGCAATATATTTATCACGAATTCAACTTATCAGAGGATTTTTATCACGGAGATTTTATTATGAAAAACGTTCATCTACTTATTGTTTTATTTTTTCTGTGCTTCGTTCTTACGATAGAAGCACAGACCTGGAAACAATTGCCCGGACCCTACGGAGGATATGCATTATCCTTAGCAATCAATCCGCAGAATCAAACTATCATGTACGCCGGAACTCGTGGCGGTGATTTATATGAATCAACCACCGGCGGCAGCCAATGGTTCAAACTGTATTCATTCGGCAGCAACATATGGACAGTTGCAATCGATCCTATTACCCCAAGCGATGTGTATGTCGGTACGGAATCAGGAGGACTGTTTCAATCGACCGATGGCGGAGGAAGTTGGAATAACATCAGCCCAACAAGCAAGCAAATAACCGACATGGTGATTGATCCTAAAAATAATTCTATCCTTTATGCGAGCGTCAACGGGGATGGAATTTACAAATCTACGAACCAAGGAGGTACCTGGTCACTGGTAACTGTTGGTCTAAACGACAATCAAATCTACTCACTTGCAATCGATCCGACGAACTCTCAAGTTCTCTATGCAGGAGGAAACGGAACAGTGTATAAAAGCCAGTCCGGTGGTCTTACGTGGTCTGCACTCTATTCTGCCTACAGCCACATTACTTCCATTGTGATTGATCCGAATAATACGAACAATTTATTTGTAGGAACATTGAGCGGTTGTTATAAATCGATTGATAAAGGAAGTAACTGGAATTTGATGAACAACGGACTCACGAACACCAAGGTGCACTCACTTGTCATGTCGCCTTCCAATGCTTCAATACTTTTTGCCGGAACCGAAGCCGGTCTTTTTAAGTCAATTACCGGAGGTTCAAGCTGGACAGTGAATTTCACCGCTCAGGGTCAGACAACTATTACTACCATATGTGTGAGTCCTACAAACGCCAATAAGGTATACGCTGGATTCGACGGAGATGGGATTTATGAGACCTCTGATAACGGCAGTAATTGGCAAGCGGCTAATGCTGGCTTATCAAATTTAAACATCTGGAAAATAGTAGCTGACCCTCACCACGCCAATATTCTCTACGCCGGAACGGAAGTCGGAGGGGTGTATAAGACAACGGATTCAGGAACTACCTGGGCACTGATGAAGCAAATGCAAAATGTATATACTCTTGCCGTGGACAATTCAAATACCGATATAATCTATGCGGGTACGTACGGGAATGGCGTGTATAAATCGCAAGACGGAGGAAAGACGTGGGGGCAGTACAATAATGGGCTTTCCAATACGCAGGTGTGGGACATAGCTATCGACCCTTCAAATACTTC
Organism: uncultured Gammaproteobacteria bacterium; assembly: GCA_964485315.1. Classification (GTDB taxonomy): domain Bacteria; phylum Patescibacteriota; class Microgenomatia; order Levybacterales; family UBA12049; genus DAIDHK01. The sequence continues at coordinate 1,019 of CAZAIV010000029.1, read as the reverse complement.
CGTTCTTTATGTAGCTACTCAAGGAGGAATATTTAAGTCCGCCGATGGTGCCTCAAGCTGGGTTCCGGCATACAGCCCGCTTCTTGAGGGCTGTTATTCAGTAGCGATCGATCCCAATAATTCAAATATGGTATTTCTTGGCTCTGGTACCTATGATGACTATGTCAAAAAAAGTACAGACGGCGGATCAACCTGGAGTTCATCTGGAGGAGGTTTTAATTATGAAGTCATTTTTGCGTTGAAAGTGATACCCGGTAATCCTACTACCGTATATGCGGGCGGATTTTATTCGTTTGGGTTCGGAGGTACTAATTCGGGGCTTTACAGTCTTCCATATGGATCATCAAATTGGACAAAAGACATCGATAATTTTTATACATCCGAAGTTGCATATAATCCGAATAATCCATCAGAAATCTATTCCTCTTCGTTTAACGCAGGCATATATCGTTCTACTGACGGAGGAAATTCGTGGAACTCGATTAGTAACTCTTTACCGTATTCCATTTCTGATGCAGTGTGTTTTGACAGCAATAAAGTGTTTGCCGCATTTCGTAATGCAGGCATATGGGAGACGAATTCGCTCATTACAGGGATTAAAAATGAAAATGGAAAATTGCCGTCTACATTTTCACTGAGTCAAAACTTCCCGAATCCTTTTAATCCGACTACGACTATTAACTACTCAATTCCTAAATCAAGCTTTGTTTCAATTAAAGTGTATGACCTTCTTGGAAAAGAAGTAGCAACTATAGTGAACGAAGAAAAAACGGCGGGAAATTATTCTGTGACTTTTAATGCAAATAAATTTTCAAGTGGAATTTATTTCTACCGAATGCAGTCAGGAAAGTATGCAGAGGCAAAGAAGCTAATTTTGCTTAAGTAAGTCTAGTAAAATCTAAGCAAGCTATTTGAAGTGATATGTGAATTTTATTATGAGAATTAAAAATAATAAATCCATGCGCTAAGTGCTCATGGATTTATTATCTCTTTCATTTATCGTATATTATATGCAATAT
>CAZAIV010000028.1:0-6370 GCA_964485315.1 uncultured Gammaproteobacteria bacterium | reverse complement strand
TTTCTCCACTTATTCTTTAGGCACAATTTATTCATAGGTTATTCCTTCTGTGGCAAATTTACGAAATCATTCCTCTTAAAGTGCGTAAGTCCTGTCTCTTATCTTTCACCTCTTGGCAAAGTTTTATTAAACAAAAAAGTGGAGGAAGCGGTCGAATTAAATATCCGGCAGACAAAAAACACCTACATAATCCTTGAAATACAATAAGCTATTTTGCAGTGCGCCCAGCAGAATTCGAATCTGCGACCAATCGCTTAAGAGGCGACTGCTCTACCGCTGAGCTATGGGCGCGTATGGTCATTTTATCAACTTGGAGGACGCGAAGCAAGTTTATGTATGCGTTTCAGACTGGCAAATAAAAGAAACTTCGGAAAGCGCTTTTTCTCTCTGATCATCAGATACATGCAAAATATCAAGCAACTCATGTTTCGCATACAGGTCTTTACAGAGAACAATATGGTTATTCAATAACGTTTCCTTTTGACCGAGAGAAAGAGACGTCAAAATTGTAATCGGATGAAATCCTGCCGATTCTACCCAATCCCGCAAACTTTCTCCCTCAGGGTAACTCCAGCTGATGATTTTCATGTTCACGCAAAGCGCATAAGCGATAGCGTCACTCGTCGCTTTCGTATTTGTAATGACCCATGCATTGCTAAAATGATATTTCTCCTTCACGTCATCAAATCGTGATTTTACATAGAGAGGAACATGCACTTCCGATTTCGTTCCTGACTTATTATGGAACTTCGCTTCAACCAGTATTTTTTCTTTTCCTTTCGTAGCAACCACGTCCACCTCATGATTGACGCATTTCCCAAGCAGGATTTGACGAACAAGCGTTGTGTATCCCTGCGCTTCTAAAATCTTTGAAACAAAATCTTCGAAAGGATATCCGGTGGGACCAAGCTGCATAATTGCCTGCTTTAAGCTGTATCTTGTTTTGGAAAAAGGTTCGGGCGACGTGTCAAGGTATTCCAATATATGATGATAGATTTCACTTGTTGGGATTCGGTCATACACTTTGGTATTTATATGATCGAGAATATTCTGCTGCAGTTGTCTGGGAATCCCTGCTCTTCTAATTGAGTCAATAACCTTTATCTCCTGATACTCTTCTGTCGTTCCGTCGGCTTTTACTACCAGCATACATTATATAGCATATAAAGTTTTCGTTGTGTTTGTAAAGAGAAAGAAGTATGCCGCTGTTTTTCTATTTTTAGTTGCCGGAGGAAGGATTTTTTTATGAAAGACGATAAACGGTCCGTCTTCATACCATACAACATACTTCGGATCTTTACGTAACTTTGCGACAAGGTTTTTGTGAAAGGCGATTGACGGCTGCGCGTTCGGGTCTGTCAATAGAAATGCGATAACATCCGCTTTATCTACACCGACCGGAATCGTATAAATATTTCGTCTGTGAGACAGGTGAGAACCCAGATTATTGCTTGAAGCGACGCTGTATCGTTTGGGAATCGTTTGCAAAAAATGATCTATGGCATTGCTGTCTGTTAACGGCTTTGTGTACATATCAGTATTCGCTTCCACGGCTCCGGGCAAGGGACCGTAGAGATATGCTGTCAGAAAAGAGGCGAAAACAAGATAGAGGAGAAGAATATACACCGGCATTTTTGGGAAAAATTTTCTGATATATGACACGCCATAGATTGCTGCAATAAATAAAAACGGGGTTATCGTCGCGGTGTACTGATAATAAATTTCATGTAAGTTTGGGTTATTGCTCAGTAAGGAAATAAATAATTCCGCCGATGCGAAAAGAATATACCACGGCGCCAATAATGATAAATATCCGAGAGAGGAAAAGCTCTCCTGCAGAAAATGGAGTTGCAATCCTCCGAATATATGACCAATAACTATTGATGGTTCACGGATAATATTTTTTATGACGATTAATGGGGTGTCTCCAAAATCCGAATAATAACTTAATGCGAAATGTTGAGAACCCAACGCCTGAGGAATAGCATAACTGATAAGATAGTAAGACAATGCAAATGATAGGACAAAAATACCTATTCCGAATATGACTTTCCGCTGAACAGATGCAATATACAACCCAAAAAATCCGACCATGAGCCAAACTTGTTCTTTGGTCAAACCAGCAAGAATGGCAAACAGCAGAAACAGCCGATACCGCTTCTCAAGCATATAATAAAATGCTGCAAGTAAAAATGTCGTCGCTAACGTAACTGCATGGAAATCATAAATATTGGTTCTCTCAACGCTCGGATTCAGTAAATACATAAACGAAAAAATCAACGCAAGTAATTCGTTTTTACAAATCTTTTTTGCCAATAAATAGATATATACTGCTCCGAGTGATAAAACGATTGTCTGAATAAGGAGTAACATCCTCGGATCAGACCAAATATAATAAAACGGGGCAAGCAGAATAAGTAAAAAGTCAGCATGAGTCGCCAAACGGGAGACGCTATATGTTCCATTCGGATCTGTTAACTGAAAAATCCGTCCGTTGCTCGTATTCCAGACAGTTTGCGCCATATTCCCCAAATCAAATCTTCCGGTATAAAAATTGTCGTATCTCGCAAAACTCGTTGTCGTAAAATAAATATTGTAAAGGACAATACAGAGTAAAAGCACTGTTACATAAGTGTGTTTTTTAATATTTTTTTCTATGAATAGAAATGTTTTCGTTTTGTGCCAAACAAAGACGAAAAGTAAAAATATAAGCTCTGCAATAAGTAATACGGCCCTTGAAAAAAGTGACACAAACCCCGCGGTACTTGTTCCGATCAACGATTGTAATCCCCAAATAATCATTCCTTCCCGAACCCCGATGCCGGACGGCATAATAAAAGAGAGATATCCGACAAGATATGTCAATGTAAAAAATCCCGTGAGAATATACATATCGTTCAGCGGGAGTGAAACAAGAGATAAAATAATAAGAAAGCTTCCTAATCCGAAAAAGAAAAATGCCCCGCATGCAAGGCTTAGAAAAACTATTTTCTTTTGAATCGCGTCATCGAATGTAAACAAGGAAATATATCTTAGTATATTGTTTTTATTGTTTCCTTTGAAATGCCAAAAGTATAAAGTGAGGAGAACAACGCTCGCTCCCAAAACAACATCCGTGTCAAATGGGAAAGAGAAAAAATGTTTTATAAAAAATGAGATTCCAAAAAGTGAAACAAAAAAACTTCCTAAAACAATAAATTCCGCTTCTTTGATATATGCTTTCCCGACATCTTTTTTATGTATTCCGATTGAAGAGAAATGAATAACCCTGCTTGCAATTGCCCAAACATTCCCGGGAATATACCGTTTCAATTCCGCAATTGCCCAATAATACGCAGATTCTCTGAGTGACAATGTTTCATTATACTCAAGTATGATTTGATGCCACAAAATTGCCCGAAGAAAAAAATATCCAAGCAATGATATGATGCCATAGAAAAGCAGCCAGCCGTTTAAATGAAAAAGTGATAGAAAAAGTTTTGATTCCTGAGGAGAAATAATCCGCCAGATAAAATACAGTGCGAGAAGTCCGAGCGGCCATCCGAAGAGCAGTTTTATAAGCGAGGAAATATTGGTTTGTTTCATTCTTCTTAATTTTCTTTCCTGTTTCTGTATTTCAGCTGAAAAGCGTTGCCGTTATTGTGTTATTTTAACATGTTGCTTTTCCTATTGATAGCCAATGACAATACTACGAAATTTGCAGCTATATCTCATAATTGTTACAATAAGCTCATTGCTGGCAGTTTATTGAATTCTGCTTTGCAGAACGCGCCTGTAGCTCAGCGGATTAGAGCATCTCGCTTCGGACGAGAGGGTCGGGGGTTCAAGTCCCTCCAGGCGCACCAAAGTGACGCTATTATTTTCAATACAGCAAATAGATTGACAAAACTGGAGATTTGTAGGAATATTATATTCAAGCTTATGGCTCGTATAGACTAAAATATTCATGGCGACCCATCTTTTCGTGCACCGAAAACTCCTGATATCCAATCCACTGCAATAATATATTTTGATAAGGCAGCACAACTTGCAAATTCTGTCCATACAGCGTGGGATTACCTGCAAACCCAGGAGCATATTTGTGTACGACGTATACAAGCGGGATTACCGGCAACTGACCAAATAAAAGTACTCACAAATGCCATGAAGTATGGTACTGATGAGGTGTACCCCAACCTATCACGAATGGGGTTATATGGTCTTATCAATATTCAGCTTGCTGCAAATGATCCACAAGCAGCCTACGACCTCGCAGGTGCCGAACAGTATTACGGACGGCAACGGCAACCTTTTACAGATATCGAAATCGCAAAATCATTTGCAAAAAAAGGAGAAAATCCTAAACCTCCACTTGATCGTGCATATGCTCATGCAGGGGCTGTCGTAATAGGATCAGAAAGAGGAACAAGAATAAAGCATGAAAGAGAAACTAAGGCAGAAGATTTATTGCTTCTTTCTTCTGCCCACTTCGCAGTTGGGAGTAAGGAATTTCCTCATCTTTTGGCTGAGGCGGAAGAGTTGATAGGCCTACCACCACTGGCAAATTATCCATCTCTTCAGAAAGAATTAGCCGTCGGATACGCTAAAATTAATGCTGCCATCCCGGCATTACGGATTGCTGATGCCATTCCAGTTGATACTTCGCAACATGCTGATTATAGACAACGGGCATTACGGGCAATTGCCAACCAATTTGTCTCAGATGGAAACATAAGGGATGCAGTTACTGCAGCACGAAAAACGCAGGATTCACTATTTATTGCTACAATTGCTGCAAATGCTGTCATAGCGCATGGAGCGAAAGGACGAGTTGATGCTACTCGTTTACTCAATCTTGCGAAGACGCATATTGAGCCAGAGGAAGTACACAGAAAAGGAGAATCAACTACACGTAAAATAGATCATGCGACAACACTGGCTCTTGTAGCTCAGGCTTCCCACCAACAGGGTAAAGATGCTGACGCACTTTTTGCACAAGCATTGAAAATAACAAAGGACATAGATACTGATGATATTGGAGCAGCAGAAGTTTATACAAAGATTGCGAAACATCAAGAATTTACCGGAATAGACGCATCACCCTTGTGGAAAAGAGCAGTTTCGTTACTTGAAACACATGTTGAACAGAACAGAGACTGGACAGATCGGGCAATTGCAGGAGAGGTAATGAAGGATATAGCAACGGCATTAGTTGAAACAAAAAATTATGATGAAGCAATCGAGGTCGCCGGTAGATATAAAACACTTGAGAATGATCCTGTGGCCACAACATTTCAAGCAAGGATTTATGCTGATATCGCTTCTGCACTAATTCAGGTATAGTGCCTGAATACTGATGGTTCAGTGACTGTTCCTCTTGTTGCTTCTTGTTGAGGCAATAATTGATCACTATCGACGGTTGAGATGTCTTGGTATACGAGCCTGATTTTCTCCATCCAGGGCAAAAGCGCTTAAAAGAAAGCGCTCCAGGCGCACCCAGCTTCGAACATATAGATTCAATACGCAAGGCTTCCAGATGGTTCACCTGAAGTATGTTGATAGAGCGAAATTATATTGATCAATGAAAATATTTTTTAATGCGGATATACTATTTTGTTCATAAAACAGGATGACCGCTTTTTTGTATGTTGTTTCATCGACACTTCGATAAGAAAGCGGATAAAAATCGTGGGCAAGTAAAATAGCATTTGCAAGCATTCTACCGGTACGCTTATTTCCATCGGCAAACGGTTGGATATAGGAGATCATGGCGCTGGCTATAAGAGCTTTCTCCAGAGGGAATTCAGATTTATTTATAGTGGTAACTAATTTTCCCAAAGCTTCTTGTATTTGCCACGAATTATCAAGTGGAAGATATGTTGTGCCGGTAATTCCGACTCGATGGCTTCTAATTCCTGTGGTTATATTCATTTCGTATACGATACAGTTATGTAATTCCTTAATTTGTGTTAAAGAAATATTTTTAAAATTACTCACATTTTTTAAGATTAAATCAAACGCTCTTTTGTGATTTAAAATCATAATAGCTTCTTCTTTTGAGTGCCCTTGGGCTTCAATCTTTTGTTTAATTAGTGTTTCAGTATCAAGAAGCGAATAAGTATTTCCTTCAATTTTTGATGATTTCCAGGCAAATTCGATAAGAAATCTTTCCAATTCTTTTTGAAAAATATCAGGACTTATCATCTCTGCTTCTTCAGAGAAGCTTTTATTTATTTTTTGTATATCCTCCCTTTCCTTTTCAGAAAAAAGCTTCAGTAGATATTGATAGATATCAAAATTGAATGATTTTTTAACGTCTGATCTTCGGTCTGGATCAAGAAGAAAGTACTGATCAATATTAAATACCTTGAGCAGTGGGTTGCCTGCATAC
>CAZAIV010000027.1:0-1689 GCA_964485315.1 uncultured Gammaproteobacteria bacterium | reverse complement strand
AGTTTGTGCGGAGCAAAGAGCCGTCGAAACCGCTCTGCATCCAGCCCCGCGACGCCGCCATCTGTATTTTGGATAAGAGCAGCGAGCCCTAAAGATCGCCGCTTCCCTTGAGCCGTCCCTTGTCCAGCTTCACAAGCAAAATCTTTCCGTTATCGATAACGTCCCGCAGAAAACGTCTTCCATCCGCGCGCCCCACGCGTCGTGCCAGATTTTCTTGAACACCAGCACAAGCTCGGCGGCCTGCTCCACCGCCGACGCGCCATCGCTTTTTCGCCGCCACTGAATTTCATTCTCCACTTTGCGCAGTATACACCGCATTAATTATCTATTTATTTTAATTTAATAAATAGATAATTATCAGACAATTCTACGCGCCAGGAAATAAACACTCGGTCCAAACCAGAATGCGGAGAGAGGTTTTTGCACCACACGCTCAAAGAAAAGAAGAAACCTCAACGGCACGAGCTTTTTTATGATGGGGGAGCGGAAATTTGAGACGCTTCTCTTCTCGATAATTTTGAAGCCGGTTTCGCAAAGGATTGTTTCAATCTCTTCCGGATCGTGATTAAGAAAAATTTTATTGGAGCTATCGTGGTTGCCTACGAACCAGCGCTTGAGATTGTTTTTGAAATGATTCTTGTTTGGAATTTCTAATATAAGGCACCCGCCTACCTTAAGCGTCCGGTGTATTTCGCGAATGGCTTCCCGGGGCTGTAAGACATAGTGAAAAACCCGTACGCAGAGAGCTGTATTAAAGAACTCATCGGGGAAGGGAATATTCTCGACTATGCCAAGATTAAAGGAGATGTTGTGTCTGCAAAAAGTTTTTCTGCGCGCTTCTTCAAGTTGCTTGATAGAAGGGTCGATGATAGTAATGCTTTCGGCGCGCTCATTGTATATGCTCATCATTCTTCCAGCACCGCCGCCGATATCGGCAAACGCGCCGAAGGAATAGGGAAGTTTGTCTAAGAGCGAGCAGACAGCGAACTTGTCGGACTCATTCTCGTAATCCCGGCCTTTCCAGAACGCCATGTAATCGTAGTCGTCGTACGAGATAAGCGGTGTTGTATTGCGTACCGTCCTGTCTATATTTTCTTTAAAACGGTTTCTATCTTGAATCATCGTATACGGAGAAAAATCATTGATGTGATTATAATAATCCCGATTATTGTAATGATAAGTTGAAAGAGCGCTTTTCTGAGCGCTCTTTCAACTATTGGCTATTCTACCCCTTCAAATTGGTGATCTACATTGACTCCCCCTTGATCTTGGTGTCCGCCGCCCTGAAGATGTTCATTTGTTTCAATTCCGTCTTTCGCTTTATTACCATCTTCTTGTTCCAAAGCCGATTCGGGCTGGCTGTTATCTTTCTGATCTTGGATATTATCTTTATCGGCTGCAGAGTTTGCCTGTTCACCGGCCACTTCGGATTGGGCTTGAATTTGCACAGACGAAGTCGGAGTAGAACTTTGCTGGGCGTGAGCTTGAACCCCTATCGCGACTGCACCGCCAAGTAAAAGCGATAGTACCGCCAGCATATATGCCGATTTTTTATTCCGCTGCATATAATCGTTTTTTCAGCATTGATTATTTTTGCTTCAAGTCGGCCTTTATGTTGTTTTTATTCTTGAAGTATCTCCATGCTATACAGTGAAGATGAAACAAATATGAAATTAAGATATGGCTGGG
>CAZAIV010000026.1:0-2034 GCA_964485315.1 uncultured Gammaproteobacteria bacterium | reverse complement strand
TCTACATTTTTCTCTGGTATCCTTTAATCTTGATCGCCGACAGCTGCTTCGTATTATCTGAGATTCTGGAAGCTGCAACGAATTTAAACCATAGCCAGCATCAATAGATTATGAAGCCGTTTAAACACAGGATTCATCCTGCAGATGAGTGTAAAAAGACACGAAATATTAGGCGGAATGTAATCGAATTCTGCTACAACATTATCCTAGGTGTGAAGATCCCGCCTCCGTTCGTGCTCAATCAAATACAAACAGCATCGTTGAAACGTGGGGCTCGAGAAGGATTAAATACCGCTTTGGAGGCTGATCTATGTTTGATATAGTTACGCTGGGTTCAGCTACAAAAGATATATTTTCGTTCGCTAGCCAAGGAAACTTAAAACCCGGTCTCAACAAAAATTTTATGGAAGTTCCGCTGGACAAAAAAATAGAACTGGAAAAAGTTTTGGAGTTCAGTGGTGGTAGTGCAACAAATGTCGCCGCAACCATGGCAAAATGCGGCAAAAAGGTAGCTAGCATAGCGAAAATAGGCAACGACGAGAATGCCGAATTCATACTGAAAGATCTAAAAAGCAGGGGGATAAACACAGATTACATGATACGATCTGAGGGAGAAAGCCCATTTTCAAACGTACTAGTCTCAAAAAACGGTCACATGATACTCCTGATTTACAGAGGGGTCGAGAATACGCTGAAGTTTGAGGATATAAATGTTGACTTCGAAACAAAGTGGTTTTACATAGGTCCTTTAGGAGGGGATAGCTACAAAATTCTCCCAGAGATAGTGAAAGCTGTGAAGAACTCTCACACTAAAATAGCATTGAATCCCGGGTCGAGCGAGTTGAACCTGCAACTAAAAAAAATGGAGCCTGTTCTAGCTAACGTGGATGTGATAAATATGAACAACGAAGAAGCCCGCAGGTTTGTAGGATATGCAAACGATCTAAAGAACCTCGAAAAACTGAGGAAAGCCGTGAAGGATACAGCCATAATAACTCGCGGAAACGAGGGGTCTTTGGTCGCTTCCGGCGATGAAATCTACGATGCTGGGGTTTATCCTGCAAAACAGATAAACTTCGTTGGCGCAGGAGACGCCTTTTTCTCCGGTTTCATAAGTTCTATTATGGATGGGAAGGATGTTACTGATGCAATAACTTTCGGAAGTTATAATGCTAGCAATGTCATAAAACATTACGGAGCGAAGGACGGGATTACGAACGAGTACCCGAAACAGAAACTCAGAATAAGGAGGCTGAAAAATGGGAAAAAATAAGTTTAAAATGAAAGGGCTATACCTGGCATACGACCATGGAATGGAACACGGACCACGGGATTTCAATGAAAAAACCGTATCTCCTGCAAACATAATAGATATAGCTAAAAAAGCGGAAGTGGATGCACTCGTGCTTCTTAAAGGCACGGCCAGGGCTTATTACAAAAAGAGTATGGGATTGCCTTTGATAGTCAAATTAAACCAAAAGACGAATATACGCGGAGGTGAACCGCTCTCGACACAGACATGCAGCGTTAAAGAAGCGATGGACCTTGGTGCTTCTGCTGTTGGGTACACTGTCTATTCAGGAAGCGAATACGAGCAGATCATGCTGCAAGAATTCAGTAAAATAGAAGAGGAAGCACACAATTACGGGTTGCCCGTGATAATGTGGTCATACCCCCGTGGAAAAGCTGTGACAGACGATGAATCCCCGGAAACCGTGGCTTACGCGGCGAGGATCGCGCTTGAAATGGGAGCTGACATAGTAAAATTGAAGTACCCGAACGACGATTCGAAATTAAAATGGATAGTCAAATCAGCCGGAAAAACGAAGGTATTCATGGCGGGTGGAAAGGCTGTAACCGACGAAAAGTTTGAAGACAACGTCAGGGCTGTGATATCGGCAGGCTTCAGCGGAATAGCAGTCGGAAGAAATATCTGGCAGAGCGACGACCCTATAAAAAGAATCAAAAAGATTCGGGAAATAATGCATTCCGTTTGATTCCGTATGCAAAAAGTGAAAGTCTGCGTCGATATAG
>CAZAIV010000025.1:0-2203 GCA_964485315.1 uncultured Gammaproteobacteria bacterium | reverse complement strand
ATTTTCTTAACAAAACCTTGTGATTTTGGAACCTTTATAAAGCCCTTTCCTTCAGCCGATCTCGAACCAACGTGTGAGAAGGCTCCGCCCCGCCGACGCTCGTTTAAGCTTGCAAACAAACAGTCTACGGGCCCCATACTTCGGAACGTTCGACTTCTTGTATCGTCTGTTGTACGACTTGAGCATTACCGCTCTAAGTCGGTCTAGTTTCTTCTGAGGAAGCCTGTTCGCCACTTCCTCAAAAGTGGTTCCGAAATCGCTTGTATTCGAACCCGTCTTTCTTGCTTTTGCTTGGTTTTCCATGCTTGTTTCCGGACCCGAGGTTGCCGTCGCAAATATCCTTTGCTCCCCTCGGGATTTGAACCCGAGTTGCGGGGCTGAAAGCCCCGCGTCCTTGGCCGGGCTAGCAAACTGAATATTTTATTTGCCTGATACATTCAGGAAATCCTTTACTTGCTTGTAGTACTGCTTTAGGGTAAATTCAACTAGAATGCTTACTTGGTTGCGCTCTGTCGAATCTATGAGTGCCTCGAAGTACTTCTCTTTTTCCATCGATATATTTAGCAATGGAAAACCTTCGTCTATTAAGGTTTTATTGAATATAAGCCTGGAGATTCTTTTGTTGCCGTCAAGAAACGGATGGATTCTATACAATCTGTAATGTGCGATTGTGGCTTTCTCCAGCGGGTTAAGGGTACTGTTTCTATACCAATCGATGAATTCGTCGAGCAATCTACTTACTTCGGTATGTGACGGCGGCCGATAGCTTAATTCTACACCAATAGGACTATCAGGATTTACTTTATGTATGTAAACCTGTTTGCTTCTAATCTGCCCGGGGGTTTTTGTTTCGAAGCTGGCCATAGCTGTTTTATGCAGCTTCAAAAGATAGTTTTTATCTAATGCGTGAGGTTTTTTTATTGACTCCACTGCACTAAGCATGTTTTTACTTATCTGTTCTCTCATAGTCAAAGAGGAGCCTTTCTTCAATGCGTTCTTCACATCGCTTATACTGACGTCAACCTCTTCTGTTATAAGGGTTGTTAGAGTAAACAAGACAGTGCTGTCGATATCGTATTTACGTTTCTTTAATTCAGTCAAACTTTCGTATTTCTTTCTGAACAAGTCTCGAAACAATAAAGTTCGGATTATCTCATTCTTTCCAATTGATTCCGAAGTATACAGTTTACCCGAGAGTCTTGTGGTAATTTCATCTTTGAATTTACTTTCAATCTTATCCAATTCCTTCTCTTTGGGCTTTTTGGCACCTATATATTTACTGAAACTCCTTGACTTGGTGACTAAGAAGTAGCTCAGAAACGAATAATAGTACTTTTTTCCTTTGATCTTCTTTATAGTAAGAGTCATAGATAGGTTAGGTAGATGGAGATATTTAAATCTATCTACCTAACTAAGAATCAGATTAGGTAGATGAAAAATCTGTACTTAATCTGCCTAACTCTTACCTGTATCAGTGCTCCCCTCGGGATTTGAACCTATACTGTATGCTTTGACCTGAGCTTTAGGTGCCTGTTGCTTTTGTAAACTTCATCTATGATAATCTTCTGGCGTTTGCTCCAGTCCTTGTTGCTGGTGCGCCTGAGCCATGCTATATGCAAATCTATGAACTTAAGATTGTTCAGCCTGTTCTGCTTCTTGTCTTCCGCAAGTTCCTTCAGAAGTTTTTTCTTATCCCATTTAATCAATTGATTCACCCAAAACCTCTTTGACATAACTTTGTTTTATCCCGAGATTGCTTATGAATGATTTAAGTTCCTTCTTATTTAAATTACTTTTGAATACGCCGTATAAATGCCTTGCATCGAGTTCGTCTTTTTCACTGCCCAAATAGAGCTTGTAGGCTATCTGGAGCTCCATTGGCGATATGATTACCGTGTATTTTCCATTTACTACTACTTTGACTTCATGGTCCATGCTATAATAGTCGGTGTCCCTTTTTGGAAACTTGAGTTCGAAATTTGGTTCTGTCGTGCCGTTTTCGGCAAATCTGACGGACAGACCCTCTTCAAGCCTGTTGTATGCGTCATTTGCATCTTCCGCGTCAAGCAAATAGAAACCGAGTCTATAGGCTTTTTCGCAGAAGCTTGAAAATTTGCCAGATGCGATGCGTTCTATAAGCATGTCGATATCTTCGGTATTCCTAGACCTTCCGAATAAGATTGCGGTGTAACCACTGATTATC
>CAZAIV010000024.1:0-4547 GCA_964485315.1 uncultured Gammaproteobacteria bacterium | reverse complement strand
AGAAATATTTTTACGTTTTTAGTTTTACGTTTTACATTTCTCTTCTACCCTCCCAACTTCCTCTCGTGTTCGGCGCTGTGTTTCGCAGGCGCTTTCACTTTCTCTTCTTTTTTCTGTTTTTCCTCCAGTTCTTTTTGCTTTTTCTGTTCTTCCTCCTGTTTTTCCCGATCCAACTTCTCCTGCACGTTTTCTTCTTTCTGACCTGATTTAGCTTGTGGGTTATTCAAAGCATTAAAGTAAACTTCATTGTGTTGTTGCTGATGTCGCTGCTTTTTCTCCTGTTCCAGTTTTTGGCGCGTTTTGGCTAATTCCGTTTCTTCAGTCGATTGCGTCTGCATCTGTAATTGCGTTGCTGATTGTTGCTGCTGACCCGGTAGTACTTGTTGCGACGGTCCGTATAATGCTTTTAACATCTCTTGTGTCTCCGTATCCGCGGGATTCGCCGGTTGCGCATCCGCGGCGGGAGTTTGTGTACTCGTTGACGTATTCGTTACTTTCGTTGCTGACTGAGCAGATGATTCTTGAGGTTTATCAATATAATCACTTCCGGTCACTTGTGTCGCCGCCGTTTTCACAGTAGTACTTGCCTGCTGACCGACTGAATTTACTGTCTGTTGTGCTCCTTCCTCAAGAGTCTCCAGACTTCTATCCAATAATCCAATGCCAGTATTTGCCATGGTAATGGTATAATAGCAAAACGACATGCAAATTGCATTGTTACAGTTGAATATCGAGAGCGGACACTTCCTCGATGCCGTTATCTCGTTTATCAAACAGCATAATTTCGACATCGTTCAGTTGCAAGAAGTAAGCGGCGGGACATTCAATAGATACCATTATATCGATAATTTCGAGGACATAAAAGAAAAACTCGGATATAACGGTGTACTGACGAAAACCGCCACCCACGTGACTGATGAATCGTCATATTTCGGAAAAGCGACGTTCTTCAAACCCTCTTTTACGTTGCTATCGCAAGAAGTTGTTTGGTTAAGTCCATTTACAAAACTCAATAATTTTCCAAAACAACCGGAAGATATAAAACAATTACCTCACAGCACATTACACATCCGATTACAGAAAGAAGGTCGCGTAATAAACTGTGTCAATACACATCTTGCCTGGGGCCCGAATCCGAAAGACGAACCATATAAACTTGATCAGGCAAAAATACTTGTCGAGTATATGAAGAATATGGAAACACCCTTCTTTCTCTCAGGAGATTTCAATGTAACACCCGATTCCCAAATCGCACTGTGGTTTGACGAATTGGGCAATAATCTAATAACTGAAAATCATATAACAAATACTCTCAATCCACATATTCATCGAGCGAAAGAACTCTTTCCAAAAGGATTGGCAGTGGATTATGTATATGTCAGTAAAGACATTATCGTGAAGAATTTTCAGGTAATTCAAGAAGATCTTTCCGACCACTTAGGATTAATGTGCGAGATAGAAATTTAATATCATGCCTTGTCATCCCTGGACGCAAACCAGGGATCCACGTCTTCTTGTTAATTGGATTCCCGCCTTCGCGGGAATGACAATCCCTTTTTTAGTACTCGCTTCTGCCTTCCATCGCTCTTTCCAATGTCGTGCTGTCCGCGTATTCAATATCCGCCCCAATCGGCAGTCCTCTTCCGATCCTTGTAATTTTCAACTTTTCATTTTTAACTTTTATCTGTTTCGCCAGAAACATCGCTGTCGCTTCTCCCTCCATCGTCGGATTGGTTGATAAAATAACTTCAGTAATTCTCGTTCCCAAATACGACGTCCCTTTCTGCAATCGTTGTAAAAGTTGGGGAATATAAATTTCATTGGGACCGATATTACTCAAAGGATCAATTCTTCCATGCAATACATGATAGACGCCTTTATATTTCCCGCTTTTCTCAAGCGCCAGGACATCAAGAGGCTGTTCAACGACACAGATAACCGATCCGTCACGCTGCGGATCAACACAAATCGAACAAGGATTTGTTTCATCTACGGTAAAACAGACTGAACATATTTGAGTTTCTTTCTTTAAATTCTGTACTGATAATGCAAGTTTATCTAGCTCACTTTGGGGAACATGTAAAAGATAAAATGTTAAACGCTGCGCCGACTTCGGTCCGATGCCGGGAAGCCGTTCAAAGGCATCAATTGTATGTTGTATGACTTTTGGAATACGCATAAAAATAAACTGCAAAAAGCAAATATCAAATCTCAAAATTATATCTTAAATCTAATTATCTTTCACGAAGATTTTATATTTACTATGCAGATTTGAGATTTGAGTTCTAAGATTTGAATTCTTCGGCTATCATACCAGCAATTGAAATAATTTCAAGTTTTGAAAAATCTTTCTTTTTCGGGACAAGCACTCCGTCTGTAACGAACACCTTTTTTACGATAGATTCCTGTAGTATCTTCGGAGCTTCGGCGGAAAAGATCGGATGAGTGACAAATGTATACAATTCTTCCATTCCATTCTCTGCCAATAAGTCTGCCGCTTTTACAATTGTTCCTCCGCTTGAAATCATATCGTCCACAATAATTGCCCGTTTGTATGCTTTATGGCTTAATTTTATAGACACCTCGTCTCCAAATCCTTCTGCCTCCACATGACCAGTCGCCAAATCACGATTTTTAACAATCGTCAAATACGGCATGTCATCCAGTAATTCCGAAAGTATTTTAATACGCCGGATTCCACCCATATCGGGTGTTACCAAAACAGTTTCGTCTTTCTTCCAACCTGACTTCTTTATCCGCTCTGCAAAAAGAGGCAATGCCGTCAGATGTTTCAGAGGAATGGTAAAGACATCAGGGATTTTAATTGAGTGCAAGTCAAACGCGATCATTTTATTTCCCCCCAATGATTCGATCGCTTTCACCATGACTTCGAGAGATACTCCTTCACCATCACGGAAAATATGATCCTGGCGTTGATATCCGACATACGGCATCACGACAGTAATGTCCCGCGCACCGCTTCGTTTCAACGCGTCGGCAATGAGAAACAACTCAATATAATTCGTATCAACAGGAGGATTGGTCGGCTGCACGATAATACAATCTTCTTCAATGACATTTTCGAGAACCCGAATTCTTCTCTCTCCGTCGGGGAAAATAAATATCTCCAGAGGCGTCAATTCCAGACCCATTTTCCGGGCAATCTTCTCAGCGAGTGGTTTATTTGCACATCCCGAAACAATCTTCATATGTACTCAAGTATATACTGTATAAAGCATAAAACAAATAGATTATATGTTACTCTTTACTGTAACTTTGCCTTCTTTTCTACAAAGATCTGAATAAAACATTGCTTGAGAATGTCTAAAATCATCAACAGTTTGCTTCCTGCCTATGAGCATTGTCAGATTTATATCTGATAACAGATACTGTTTCTCGAGAGAATACGTATTTCCCCCCGCTCTCCCTTGTCCACTACCTTCTGCCAACATATAGAGTACAGGAAATGCCTTGCGTAATCTCGTTGCTCTCCCTTTAGTCACATTATCAACCATAAGTCCCACATGTTTAGAAACTGCTTTTCTAAAACTGGAAAAAAGTTTTGTCATTTCTGGATCACTTAAAAAATCTCTGTCTGAAGCTGTTAAAGCCGTGAAAGACGAATACTTCCTACCACCTTTTTGGATAACTGCATTATTGATTGCTGCTAAACTACTTGAGACATCATTATTTGCTCCTTCAAGTGATCTTCTAAGCAATTCCTTAGAAGGGTTATGTACTTCAATATGAGAAGTTTCTCCAGTTTCCATACGTAGTAAAGCATATTAAACCACTAGTTTATTTTCCCATCCCTCCGAGTAATCCTCCAAGACCGCCGCTCATGGATTGCAATTCTTTCGCTGCGACTTCTTGTGATTTCTTCACTGCTTCATTAACCGCCTCCACAATATCTTTATCCGATTTATTGTTCGTATGTAATTCTTTAATCTTCTGATCTCCTGAGATTACCACATCAACACCATTTTTCGAAACAGTTAATGTCTTCGCCTGCAGCAACCGCTGGATTTGCATTGCCTGATCCCGCATTTTCTTCAATTCTCCTATTTGTCCAAACGGATTCATCATAGTAGTATGTCACCACCCTTCAACCACATATAAGTATACAAACTAAAAACGAAAAAAGCAAAGTATTACGCTTTCTTTCTTAATTTGATCGTCACAAGCACAGGATTACCGATAAGATTTTTGCAGGCTTGTTCCAGCAATATCAGTGTCTTTTCTTCCATTAATCTATCTCTATGAAACTGATATCCTGCCTCAATCGTTAACCCTTTTCTATCAAATGTTTCTATCTTGCAACTGCGCAGCACACCTGCAATTGTATGATTATAGCGTTTCATTTCGTCGATCAGAGATTTCCAAAATGCATCCTGCCATTCTTTCGTAATTTCTCCGTCTTTGGAGAATTGCAGTAAACTGACCGAAGTAGTGACAACCGGTTCCTCCGCGGCAACTTCAGTTTTTGACTCTCCATTCAACGCTTTCTCTTTCACAATTTCGCCGATTTTGCGCCGAAGAGTCGAAAC
>CAZAIV010000023.1:0-1753 GCA_964485315.1 uncultured Gammaproteobacteria bacterium | reverse complement strand
GACGGAGCATCCAGAATCGATTCTGGACAAGCCAGAAACATAGTAACTGCATAACATGAGATACTAAGTAATAAATTCTAAATAAATACAAAATATAGACATCGACCTACGCCCCTAATTCAAAAAGCCCGATCTTTTGTCCCTCTTTTACTTGCACAATTGCCCTTTTAAACGGTTCAACAGTAATTTCCTGACGTATTTTCCCGACACGCTTTGTTTTTCCTTTCATAATAACTGTTGTCACCGAAACAACATCAACGCCAAACGCATCTTTTACTGCCTGACGGATCATCGGCTTTGTCGATTCGTATGCCACAAGAAAACTGAAGTGCCCTTTTTCCGCTTCCTTCATCGATTGTTCCGTAATTAATGGCCGTATAATAATCGTCTTCATACACTTACATCTTAAATCTTGCTTCCAGGCTTTCAACTGCATCCTTTGAAAAAAGTAATTGTTTCGCTGTCAATACGTCATAGACATTCAGCCGTGCTGCTGCCGTTATGGTTACACGGTCAATATTTCTCGCCGCACGGATGACATTTGCCGCTCCGTCATTAATAACCAGCAAAATCTTTGGATTCTTTTTTATGTTTTCCGTTTTAACTTTTAAGTTTGCCAATGCGCCAACCATGCTTTTCGTTTTTCCGTCAAGCTTTTCAAGTCCTGAAACTATCTTCAGTTCCTGATCTTTTACTTTCGCCGATAATGCGCAAGCCAGTGCTTGTTGCTTCATTTTTTGCGGAATATTCAGACCGAAATCACGAGGTCTTGGTCCCCACGCAACCCCTCCATAATGGACAAACAACGGAGCTTTCAGAGAACCGTGTCGTGCGCGCCCGGTGCCTTTCTGTCGATAGATTTTGCGTGTAGACGCTGATACCTCGCCCCTCGTTTTCGTCGATGCATTTCCTTGTCTCTGATTTGCTAAATACACACGAACTGCCTGCGCTATGAGTTGTTTGTTTATCTTCGTACCAAAAACGTCAGACGATATATGTTGCTTACCGACTACTTTCCCATTTGTATCAAAGACATCCAATGTCAAGTGCTTTGTTGTTTCTTTCTCTTGTCCCTTCGAAGCCTTTTTGCGAAGCGGGTTTACTCTTGTCTCTTTTTGGGCATCTTCAACATGTACCTCCGACTTTTTAGCAACTACCTTTTTTCCTACTTTCGCAATTTTTTCTTTTGTAGTTGTATTTTTCATTTTTAACTTTTCATTTTTAACTTTTACTTCTGCCATAGCTATTCTTTTGCCTCCTCTGCCTGTGCAGCATCTTCTTGAAGTACTGTCTTAACGTCTTCTTTTTCTGCTTCGGCATCTTCCACGACAATGTCTGCTACGGGTATAACGTCCAAATCGTCCGCTCTTCGCATTGCGCTGAATTTTTTCTTTTCCACTTCTCCGTTCTTGGTAATTATCACGTAACTCTTTAGTGAACCGGGGATAAGTCCTGCGATATATAGATCATTTCCGATCACATCGGCAACGAACAGGTTTTGCACGGTGACTGTCTCATTTCCCATTCTTCCTGCCATTCGTTTTCCTTTATAGACTCGACCCGGTGTCGTTGTTTGTCCGAGTGACCCGGGAGCGCGTTCTCGGTCTGATTGTCCGTGAGTCCTAGGACCTCCGCGGAATTTATACCGCTTGACTACTCCAGCCCAACCTTTTCCTTTGGAAATTCCTGTGACATCAATCATGTCTCCTGCTTTGAGAACATCTGCGACAGAAACCATTTCGCCGACTTGCGG
>CAZAIV010000022.1:0-4123 GCA_964485315.1 uncultured Gammaproteobacteria bacterium | reverse complement strand
GTGAAGATCCGTGGTTATTTTGTCTCCCCATGCCTCAAGCGCTCCACCGTTCAATACCAACAAATCGCTATTTTCGATTCGGGCGATATCGCGAGGCGTAGGCTCATAATCATGTGGTTCTGCTCCAGCTGGCGTGATATTGCCGACATTTGCTTTATCCCCCCCTATTTCACGGGAGAAAAAATACAAAGGATAAAACGACGCGGTAACCGTTACTTTGTTTTTCGCGGAAGAAGAATTGTTGGAAGAACCGAATAACCTGTCACGGAAAGCATAACCGAATAACGCAATCAGGAAAATAATTAAAACCGGGAAAGTATATTTTTTCATATTATAGGCAGTTCGGACATAAACCAAAAAATTCCAAATGGTGATGGTCTATTTTAAATTTCGTCTTGTTTTTCAGTTCTTTTACGATCGCATCCTCGGGAAATGCTACATCTTCTATTGCTCCGCAGCTACTGCAAACCACATGGTGATGATGATTGGAATCGTCAATGAGTTCGTAGCGTTTTTTTCCTCCACCCAGTTCAGTCCAGTGGATAATTTGCATTTTGTCGAATAGTTCCAGCGTCCTGTACACGGATGCAAGATCTATCTTGATTTTCTTTTTCCGTAAAGAATCATGGACTTCCTGCGCAGTCAACGGATAATGTGCCAGCACTTTTATGATTTCTTTTCTCGGCTTCGTGAGACGGAACCTTTGTTGTTTCAATTGTTCGAGAATAGTCATGCAGATATTATTGCAAATGATTTGCAATAAGTCAAGTCTTACGAGATAGTAAGGTTATTATGTTATCTACTTGCTCCATAAAAATAATGAGAGGCCCGCCAATCATCATTCCATATATCAAACTATACGCCTCATTTAAACGGCCTTGAAAAATCTTATATCTATCATCCTGCGAGATCATATGTTCTGCATTGGCAAAGGCAGGATCATTCACTATATTGCGCACTGCATCTGTATCGCCCGCCTGTATATCTTCGTTTATAACTGAAACCAACGCAAAGGCATTTTTCAACTCGTCTGGTTTTGGTTTATCAATCCTGCCAACTTGTGTTTGCATCGATTCAATCCATGGATTAAGAACAATATTCAAAACTGCGCTCATTCCAAACATTCCTAATCCTAAACTCTCCATAATAAACTGCCTCCTTGTTATTTGCTGGTTCCCTGCTTCTGATCTATTAACTGGCATAAATAAGTGTTGATATAATAACATATTCTAATTAACTTATTCACTTTTTACTAACAGTGATAAAATACATGTAAATATGAAAGTATTAAAGCTGCTTATATTTACCCTGCTCATAGGTGCATTAGCATTTATCCTTCCGATCAGTACACAGGCACAAACAGCAGCTACAACAGGATCCTCTGTCGCTGAGGCACAAGTACTTCAAGTTAAAAATACCGGCAAAACCAATCCCCAAAACCACAAGCCTATCTTGCAGGTCACATTGAAACTTCTCACCGGAAATCTAAAAAATAAAACGTTTACCGTGGAAGACAATACGATTGCTCTACCCTACCAAATCCATTACCAGCCGGGAAGTCACGTCATCGTCACCATATCGAGTAACGGACAAGGAGGACAATCCATTTTCATCAGCGATTATGACCGGAAACCAATGCTCCTTCTACTCCTCGGATTGTTTCTAATCTTTATTCTCGCTATTGCGAGAAAACAGGGATTGATGTCTCTAGTCGGCATGTTTATATCGTTTTACGTCATAGCGCAAATCATCATTCCCAATATTCTTGCCGGCTCGAATGCCGTAACTATAACCATGATAGGAGCTTTTATTATCATTCCTTCAACATATTATCTTGCTCACGGGTTCAACAATAAAACAACGGTTGCAGTAGTCGGAACACTCATTACTCTTGTCTTAGTCACGATTCTTTCTTTTGTTTTCAGCCAACTGACTAATCTCACTGGCTATTCGTCGGAGGAAGCAATATATCTACAGAATTTATATGGATCTAACATTAATGTTTTTAATCTTTTGATCGCAGGTATCATCATCGGTGGACTGGCAGTCTTAAATGACATCACGATTTCACAGGCTTCGATCGTAGCAAGTCTGAAAAAATCGAACAAGAATCTGACCTTCAAACAACTGTACGGACATGCTATGGACGTAGGAAAAGATCATGTAGCATCATTGGTAAATACGCTTATTCTGGTCTATATCGGCGCATCGTTTCCTTTGGTATTGTTATTCTATAACTCACATACTGATCTGTCCTTGATCGTCAACCAGGAAATCATCGCAACCGAAATCGTCAGAACACTTATCACCAGTATCGGCATCATTGCTGCGGTTCCCATCACCACGTATATCGCGTGTATGTATGTGAAAGACTGATTGTTTCTCTTTAATATAATGATATAGTTAGATATACTTTGTAAAACCTACTACTATAAACTAAATAATGGATTATAATAAGCTTATCAATCATATGAATAAGATTGACAGTACGCCAAAAAGTACACTGCTCATTAAAGCACCAAAATCAGTCAGTCATTCATTTGATAAATTTACCTCTTTTTTTGAAGACCTACACAAATTCATAAAAGATCGAAACGATTTAACCAATAAGGAAAAAACTATTGGTTTTGAAATTATTCTCAGAGAAAACTATTTTCACTATCAAGTCACATCTACTTCGAAACTGACAGCTATGATTAAATCTCTTCTCTACTCCAGATTTAACGATATAGAAATAAACGAAGAGTCTATTCAATTACCGGAAAAGACTAAGTCGTTACTGGTCGAATTTGGACTAAAACGTCATAATCTTTTTCCTCTTAAAACAACTTTTACTCCAAACAATGATCCGTATGTGGTATTCTCGGCGATTCTTTCAAAACTCAATCATTTCGGCGATGGAATAGTCATACAGCTTATTATTAATCCCGTACCTGATCCGTGGATCCGAAAGTTCTTTCGAGAAAATTTCTATTCTTTGATAGGCGCATTGAACTCAATAAAAATATTTTTTGAAAAACCTTTTTTGGAACGAGATTCTGTTGACTACTATAGGGAAGTAACAGAAAAATACAGTTCACCTCACTTCGCCAGCAATCTACGCGTCATGGTTATTTCTCAAAATGATAAAAATCTAGAAGAAAACTTCGACTTGATAATAAAATCATTGGGAAAATTGGATAATGGCGACGTGAATTCACTTCAGAAGATTCAATCCAAAGAACAGGTCTTACAGAAATGTTTCGTAAATAATGAACTATCTCCTTCAAAAATGATACTTAATACGAAAGAACTCGCTTCCTTATTTCGCTTTCCTGACTCCAGCCTGGAAATTTCAAGCGTTTATCAAATCACCTCTAAAAAGATTGAGCCGCCAAAAAATATTCCAATAGGAAATCTTCTGCAAAATACTTCGATTTCTTCGTTCGGCACAACCAACTTCAGAGATCAGCATTTTCAGTTCGGGATTGATAGAAAAGACCGCAACAGACACTTATATATTATCGGAAAAACCGGTATGGGCAAAAGTAAACTCATTGAACTACTTGCGCTTTCCGATATATACCACAATAAAGGTCTTGCAGTTATTGATCCTCATGGCGACCTGGCAATAAACGTATTAAAATATATTCCCAAGGAAAGAATTAAAGACGTTATATATTTCAATCCATCTGACGAAGAATTCCCCATTGGTTTCAATCCTCTTGAGTGTCATACTGCAGAATCGAAGCACCAGGTGGTTACCGGTTTTATCGGTATCTTTAAAAAGCTTTTTGCGTATAACTGGACCAACCGTTTAGAACATATGTTGCGGTTTACCGTATTAGCACTAATAGAAGCCGGAAATACGACTATAGTTGACATCGTGAGACTTCTTACTGATACAACATTCCGCCAATATGTCATTTCTAAAATCAAAGACCCCGTAGTAAAAAACTTTTGGGTACATGAATTCGCATCCTGGAATGAACGGTTCGACAACGAAGCGATTGTGCCTTTGATAAACCAAGTCGGCCAGTTTATTTCCAATGACTATATCAGGAATGTTGTTGGTCAAAAAAAATCTGCGATTGATTTTTATGAGGCAATGAATGAAGGAAAAATTATCATTATTAATATCGCT
>CAZAIV010000021.1:0-7765 GCA_964485315.1 uncultured Gammaproteobacteria bacterium | reverse complement strand
GCGTGATACTTGTCCCGTATCTTTTCACATTACGCGAAATAGAAATGCGTTTATCAATTTTGCTGTAATTTTTTAAAATGATAAAGGAGGCATCTTTTGAGGCATCATCAATTGCAATAATTTCGATATTTTTATATGTTTGCGATAAAAGACTGTCAAGGCATGCGCCGAGAAACGATGCAGCATTATAGACGGGCAAGAGAATAGAGACCAATTGGTTGGAGTCATTCATAACGAGGGACAGGGAGGGCGAGGAAAACAGATTCTAGCAAGAGTTATGAAAAGTGTCAAGTCGGGAGGGTATCTTCTATTTAGTCAATTTTCTCAATTTTCTTCCAATAAAGAAGAGTGCAGGCAATAAAAATAGGCTCCATGCCTCCGGTCCTGTCGCAGGGGTTTTCTTCGTTGCGGGAGGAGGGTAGACTTTCTGACCGCCTTTTGTTTGTCCCGATTGGATCGGGGTTTGTCCTGGCTGACTTGGAGTCTGACTTGGTAGTATGGCAGGAGTGATAGGCCCGGATGCTTTTAAGCAGAAAATAGCTGTGTCTCCGGATTGTATATGGTTGAAAAAGAAAAAAGAAGTAGTCTGCAACTGGGCAATATTTGCTATACATGCGACCGGCTGATTGCCCGGTATTGGTTGCGAGTTTACCTTAGTGGTCAATTGAAAACTTGCTGAGGTTTTTGAGGACAAAGCATTTTCCGGCATAGATACGGTTCTATTCCCGCTGTTGAAGCTCCCGTCACTTTTGACGTAGTCGAGATTTGCCGGAAGCGCATCGAGTATATGGATATTACTGACTGTTCCGGATGAGACATTGGTAATTGTAAATCGAAATGTAACAGTTTCTCTAGGGCTGAATACATACATATCTTGTAAAAGAGCATTCGTGAATTCTTGTGTATTCGGGTTTTCAACAGTTTTATCGATGATAACTGTTCCGCCTGTCGCGCAGTTTGTGCCTCCGCCGTAGATTGCCTGACATGTGGGCGTCGGGGTAGGTGTCTTGATAGATGTTGGCGTTTGGGCGTTCACTGAATGTGCAAAAAAAGTCGAAAAAGCCAAAAGGATCAAAAAAAATGAAAGGACATATTTACCCATAGTATTTGATACTGAAGGGTAGCACGTGCGTGGTGTTTTGTCAAATAGCCGCATGCTCCTTGACAAATGAAGAGCTTTGTGGTGTAATACGATCACGAACACACTGTAAGTCTTCTGGAACGTATTCCAAATTCATGTAACTAATCTGTCAGACTTTTTCGTGATCTAATCATAATCTTTAATTATATACATCCTATGTCGTACAGAAAAAAAGTTAACTCAGCCGACGATTTTGTTGGTCAAGCCGCACAAAGCATACCACAATCTTCTCCTATTGCCACGGTACAGCAAGGAAGTGATTTTTCTCAACAAACACCGGTTACTGCCGGCGGTTCAGTTGCATCGAGCCAAGGCGGGTATGGGAACGGATATCATCGACAGTTTGTATCGTCACCGACCCCGACTGAAACAGTTGTGGGGTATCTCGATGTGCAACCAGAGGGACACGGATTTCTTCGTCCGAAATTTATTCCTTCAAGCAGAGACATATATATCTCCCAATCACAGATCCGCCGCTTCATGTTGCGAGCGGGTGATTTGGTAGAAGGTATCGCGCGTCCTCCGAAAGATACGGAACGGTATTATGGTCTTCTGAAAGTTGAAAAAGTAAATGAGGTTCCTGCAGACAACCAAGTCAGACGACCGTTTTTCGATGATCTGACCGCAATTTATCCGAAATCACAAATTGTGCTTGCAACAGGGAAAACGCCTATTTCTACCAGAATTATCGATTTGATTGCCCCAATCGGTTTTGGACAGCGCGGGATGATCGTATCACCGCCAAAAGCAGGGAAAACGACAGTCATGAAAGAAATTGCTGCGGGTATTACGAAAAACTTCCCGAAGGTGCATTTAATGGCAGCGTTGATTGGCGAACGTCCGGAAGAGGTTACGGATATCAGTATGTCAGTAAGAGGGGATGTCATCGCATCCAACTTCGATGAACCACCGGAAAATCAGACAAAAGTTGCGGAAATTACCCTTGACAGAGCAAAAAGGCTTGTAGAGATGGGAATTGACGTTGTGATCCTTCTGGACTCAATTACGAGGCTTGCACGGGCATATAACCTGTCAGTTGCTCCAAGCGGGAGAACACTCTCCGGAGGATTTGATCCTGCGGCGTTATGGCCGGCAAAAAGATTCTTCGGCGCGGCAAGGAATTGTCAGGAAGGCGGATCATTGACGATTATCGGTACCGCATTGGTCGATACGGGTTCCCGAATGGATGATTTGATCTATGAAGAATTTAAGGGAACAGGGAACATGGAATTGCATCTGGATCGGCGTTTGGCGGATCGAAGAGTCTATCCGGCTATTAATATCGAACGATCCGGAACAAGACAGGAAGAACTGCTTTTATCAGAAGCAAGCTATAAAAAAGTCGTGACCATGAGAAGGATGATTGATATGCTCGGATCCGAAGAAAGAACAAGTATTCTGGTTGAAAAACTAAGCCAAACAGAAAACAACGAGGCATTCCTCGACAGCCTGGGAAAAGGATAAATTTGACTTTTATTGCCTGCTTTGCTAAGCTAGTATCTCCACTACTGACCCGTTTATGATACAAGCATGGATACATCGGCTCCTTCATTCTATGCAAAAAGAAGCAAGTGAATGGAGGCAGTTTTCTAATTTCCTCTTTTTTTATGGCAAGAAGAACACGTTGAACGCTTCTCATAGTTTTGAAAAGTATAAAAACAAGCTTGTGAAGCTGTTTTTGATGAAGCGTGGTCGGTATAGCCGGCCATTTCTGCATATTACAACCATGATTGTCTTGACAATCGGCGTTTTGATCACTCCCTATCTAACTGATACGTTTCCGATTTTTTCTCCAAATCCCACAACGGTTTACGGGCAAACAGTCTCGCCTGGACAACAGTCAATTACACTGGGTGATGATGCGTTTCAAACGCAAATTTCCCAAAAGCCGCGGGATAAGGTGGTGGCGTATACGGTTGAGGGCGGAGATACATTATCATCAATTGCCCAAAAGTTTTCCCAGCCGGACAATCCTATCTCAGTCGATTCAATACGATGGCTGAATAACATGACATCGGATGATCTTACCGTAGGGAATCAAATTCAAATCCCGCCGGTAACAGGCATTGTCTATAAAGTACAATCAGGAGACACTGTCTACAGTATCGCAAAAAAATTTAGCACCAACGCACAGGGGATTGTTGATTATCCGTTTAATGTTTTCGCGGATAATGAGACATTCGCTCTTGTCGCCGGGGAAATGCTCGTGGTGCCAAATGGCGCTATGCCGTCTGCGACTCCTGAAGCAAGCCCGACGACGCCTCTTTTCCAGACATATACGGGGTCAGTACCGGTCGCATCCGGCGGATTTTTCTTCCCATTGCCGACAAATACGGGTATTTCGCAATATTTCTCCTGGTATCATCCGGGAGTTGATATAACAGCGCCGTTTGGTACGGCAATTTACGCCGCACATAGCGGAACAATAAGTATCGTTCATGTGGGAACGTATGATACCGGTTATGGGAACAATGTGTATATTGATGATGGCGACGGCATTTCGACGCATTACGCGCATATGAATACAGTGGCAGTTTCTGTAGGACAACAGGTGGTCGGCGGACAGACAATCGTGGGATACGTGGGTATGACCGGTCGTACCACAGGACCGCATTGTCATTTCGAAATACGTAGAAACAATGTGGCAGTTAATCCGCTTCCGTACATCGGCGGATAATGTATTGGTTTTTGCCTCAAATTTGTTATACAATACGGATTGTTCCGGGCTTATAGGTAAGTGGTATACCGGTGCATTCGCATTGCGCAGTCCCGAGTTCGATTCTCGGTAAGTCCACTTCTCGCGCACAGCGCGAGAAGATAAAAGTTAAAACATAAAATAGAGCTTAAAAATATGCGTGAGCTCAAATCTAATCTATATTTTACTTTTACGTTTTATGTTACTCGTTTTATGTTTTAAGTCGAGTCTTTAGATGGGCCCGTGGTATACCGGTAACACATTGCTATGGCATAGCAAGGTAGAGGGTTCGACTCCCTTCGGGTCCACCACTTCGCGGCTTTTTTATTGACATGTATATATGACTATGGTAACATGGTCATTAATATGCAACTCATTTCAAAATCACAATTCAAATCACAGATGCTGGAATATTTACGACAAGTTGAGAAAGATAAAAAACCAATACTCATTACTCATGCCGGAAAACCAGTGGCAAAAGTCGTTCCATATAACAAAGATGCAGAGGATATTCTCGCATCATTGCAAAAGTCTGTTTTGAGCTACAAAGATCCACTGGCTCCTGTAGGAGAGCAGGAATGGGAAGCCTTACAATGATAGTTCTTGACACACATGTACTGATTTGGTGGGTCGGTGACCCGGAGAGACTTTCGTTACGAGCCAAGAAGGCGATTGATACAGAAAAAAAAGATACCGGAGCTTTGCTTCTATCATCAATGAGCGTATGGGAGATATATCTTTTGGTTAAAAAAGAACGATTGAAGCTTGCTCAAGACATAGACAGCTGGTTTGAGACAATAGAAAGCTTACCTTATGTGCAGTTTGTCCCGATAAATAATAGAATTGCTGCGAAATCAGTTATGTTACCAGGGGAGTTTCACAGTGATCCTGCTGACAGAATAATCGTGGCTACCGCAAGAGAAAAAGGAATACCTCTTATCACCGCAGACGAGAGGATCAGAGACTACCCTCATGTCAAAACGATTTGGTAGAAGGAGACATATGAGTCTTGGTGCAGTTGTTCTTGTAATGTGCTATAATAGGGTACTAGCCTTATAATAAAGGCTTGTATTCCAAGAATCTAACACTTATTCGGATCTCTTCATTTGATATCCAACAGACAGTCACTTAGAGTCATTCGGAAAATATATGGAAATAAAGGAGGTGAATCTAAGTGGCATTTCAAGATAAAACATTAACATGTCGCGATTGCGGCAAACCATTCGTATTTACTGCGAGCGAACAAGAATTCTACGCCCAAAAAGGCTTTGATAACGAACCAACACGATGTCCGGATTGTCGTCGAATACATAAACAACGACGCATGGAAGAAGGTGGAGGTTATGGTGGTGGTCGGGGAAACTCCGGCCCGCGCCAGTCTTTCGAAATCATTTGTTCGGAATGCGGTAAGAAAGGTACTGTCCCGTTTCAACCGAAAGGTGATCGACCGGTACTTTGTCGGGACTGTTTCGACAAACAACGACAAAAACGAGCAGCATAATAACTGCGCGTATTTCCCAATAGAAGCGATAGAAGAGAATTTATTTTTTTAACTGTCGCTTTTTTGGCGGGAAATTACGACATTAGGAAATTAATTGGTGACTTAATGACTCTTGTCATGGGGTTTTTGTCGGGGAGATTGTTGTAGTGGCCGGTGTTGTCGTTGTCGTCGTTTCCGGCGCCACTGATACTGTCGGAGCGGGAATGGATGCTTCCGGCTTTCTTGTCGGCAACACAGCCGGTGGATTATTGACGCCAATTTGTTGCTGATTATTTGTTTGCGCGGAGACAGAAGGCGTCGGGACAGTAGACGGCTGACTGTTACCCTGTTGTTGCGTACTCATCTTTGCTTGTAACGTTTTTATCTCAGCATCCATTTTTTGTTTATTCGTCGGATTTTGTGCGACAAGTTGATCAACTATCTGATACGCCTGAAGCGCGTCCGTTAAATCATTTTTTGACTCAAACGTATGTCCCAAATTGTAATACGCATTCGCATAATCTCCTTTTTCTTTGACTGCTGTTGTGAATGCCTGTTGCGCAGTATCCCATTGTCCGAGCTGATAGTAAATACCTCCGAGGTCGACATATAATTGCGGATTGTTCGGATCCAAAGCAATCGCTTGCTGTATGGTGAGAAGAGAGAAGTTATCAGCATTTTGTCCAAATCCTATGAGAGATCGATAAATACTTGACAGGTTGGTCCAGTCCGGCGCGGTGTTCGGCGCGAGCGTAACAGCTGTTCTGCCGGCATTGATAGATTGCTGGATAAGCGTCAATATATCCTGTTGCGCTTGGGTACTTGGCTTGCTGCCTTTTGGTTGACTTGCGGCCATTGCATTCGCCAAAGCTAAATTTGTTTGCGAGAATGTGACATAGTACGAATCCCGATAGGGAAACATCCCAATTGCCGATGCCTGCAAAGCGTATGTCTCTTGGCCGTTATTTTGTGACGCAGCAACAAGCGATTTTTGGAAGAGATAATCGGAACCAACATAGAGGTAACTGTAAAAGCCGAGTATGCCAATGATGATCAGCATAACAACAAGGAGAAGACCCGGAAGAAAACGACTCAATTTTCTTGCTTCAGAAGACGCTCGAACAGTTTCGCCTTCAGGAGCAGCAGCTAAAAGTCCGCGGTTAAGTGCGACAAAATGGAATTCCAACTCAGGAAAACGCTGCGGGTTATGTAATCCATATAAACTGGCAAATATTCCTAGAATGAGAAAGAACAGCGTTGTAATAACCCATGAAAACGGAAGAAGAAACGCTGCAACGATAGCAATAACAAGGGGAAGAAAAACAATTCTTTGCTGTGCTACCCGATATACGATGAACAAAAAGCTTATAATTCCCAGAAAGCCGGTTGTTGCGAGAAGCTCTAATACAAAGCTTGATGAGCGGAAAAACGCAAGCGCCCATAATGTCTGGTTTTGGTTAAAGGCAACCGGCTTAAATCGGGTAAAATCGGTAAGGTATGTCCCGAATCCGCTCCCGAGCAAAAAGCCTTTCAGCACATTAACATCTTGCGAAATCGCCGCAAATCCCGTTTGAAAGCCGACAGCGAAGGGAAGTATGAGTGGTTTTTGTGTTGTCACTAACTGGAAAACAATTACTGCCAAACTTAATACGATAATAATAGACGCAATACCAAATGCAAGAGCAGTGCTTGCTTCATCGGCAGGAGATGTTGTTTTTGCCAACATATTCTGCTTAAGATTGATTCGTTTTTGGAAAAGAGGATACGCAAGATAGCCGGCAAGCGGTAAAACGATGATTAAATATAATGCCTGATCAAGCAATGACCCAAGCGTGGTAAAGGACTGGATGTGTGTGGCCGCCAGTGGGATTAAATAGATTTTAAAGAAGGAGAGAAGGGATAGAAGAGCGCTTAATACTGCCCCGGCGACTAACGCGGTAACAAAGAAAAGAACTTCCTTCTCTGCGCGTATACTATTGGTGATCATAAAATAAAAGAAGACGGCAAAAACGAAAGGAACAAAAGACATATAGCTGTCGTACTTGTTTGTCGCAAAAATAGATGAAAATAATACCGCTAAGGTAAACAGCGCAACTGCAAGATCAAAAGGTGTTGCTCGAAATCGCACTTTCTTCTCGAGAACCATTTGCACACCGCATAAAATGACTGCAACTGAGACAGCAACACCGATAAGGACTTGCTTTGGGATAGAGAACGCATCAGTGGTAACCGTTGAAAAAACAAGAGGGAAGATAAGCACTGCAATACTCAAAATAACCAGAGATATCTTTTGGATTGTTGTGGAAGCCAAACTTTCACTATGCATACCATCTATTATCAACAAATTTTTATCCAAATGTCAAGTAAGGATTTTTATATACCATTCAGAGTAAGAAAACTCTTGACTTATAATTTTGGAAATGAGAATATAAGTTATATGGAACCAGAC
>CAZAIV010000020.1:0-2163 GCA_964485315.1 uncultured Gammaproteobacteria bacterium | reverse complement strand
TTCCCGCATTCGCGGGAATGACAACTGCGGAAGGGGAGTAAACTATATGCGGAAATTAATTATTCTTATCATTGTTTTACTCGTTTTCCTCGGTATCTACAGTTTTGCTGAAGTCTCTATTCCGCAGCTGCAACAGTATTTTTCAATTAATACAAATCCTCTGCAATTATCCCAGGGAAAGGTAAAAGTGGTAACGGAAGAATCGGTGACCATTGATACAGTGAAGAAAGTCGGTCCGTCGGTAGTCACGGTTGAAGAAATGTCATCCCCGACAGCGTCAAGTCAGCTGCCGTTCAATTTCGGACCTTTCCCTTTTTTCGGCCCCGGGCAATCTCCGTTTGATCAGGGACAAGGGGGAAACAGCGCCAATCAACCGCAGGCAATCGGTTCAGGGTTTATCGTGACGAACGACGGATTGATTGTGACGAATAAACATGTCGTTTCCGACGCCGGAGGAACATATAAAGTCATTACGAGCGATGATAAAACATACGACGTGAAGAAAATCTATCGTGATCCATTAAACGATATTGCTATTTTGCAGATTGATCCGTCGCAAAATCCTTCGAAAACATTACAGCCGGCGCCTCTGGGAGATTCATCCAAATTGCAAGTCGGCCAGTTTGCGATTGCTATCGGCACAGCGCTTGGAGAATTCCGGAATACCGTGACGACAGGCGTTATCTCAGGATTAGGCCGGGGTATTACAGCGGGGGACGAGTATGCGGGGGCAGTGGAGAACCTTTCGGATGTCATTCAAACAAGCGCCGCAATCAATCCGGGGAATTCAGGAGGTCCTCTTTTGAATTCATCGGGGCAGGTGATCGGTGTCAATACTGCCGTCTCTTCACAAGGACAAAATATCGGATTTGCCATGCCGATCAATACCATTAAATCATCATTACAGAATTTCAATCAAACAGGACAATTCAATCGGCCGTATTTGGGAGTTGAGTATAAAATGATCAGTCAGGATCTGGCGATTGCGAATGGTGTGCCGCAGGGAGCGTATATCGCAAGCGTCGTGAGCGGTTCACCCGCCGAAAAAGCAGGATTACAGCAGGGAGATATCATCACGAAATTGGATGGACAACGAATCAGCGGAACCACAGATTTGGCAACAATTATCAGTAAGAAAAAAGTAGGGGACAGTCTATCGATTACATACTGGAGAAATAATAAATCAAATGATATTACTGTTCCTCTCGGAACAGCCCCAAGCCAGTGACCGGATATTAAGACCTAAGACACCAGAAAATCCCACCTTTCATTTGGTCTGGGTTCACACCTTCTCTTTTATTTTCCGTTTTTATACTTTCTCGGCAGAAAGTACATATAAACATATTTCACTCCATTTTGCTATTTGCAAATTTTTCTGATATGTTTTAGAATACTTTCATGGCAACGGGAAAAACATCCACAAAAAAATCTCAAAAAATATCGCCGGCACCGAAAGTCTCGAAAAAACAAACTTCCTCTGTGCGGAAATCTTCTCTGAAATCTTCACCTCGCCTGACTCATGCTGTTGATGTATTTCCGATTGCATCGACAGACACACCTCGCCGTATTGTCATTCGAAAACCTTTCGTTATCGCGATTGTCGCAGCGCTTATTGTTATCGGAATACTGTATTATATCCGCGGCTTCTTTGTCGCTGCAATTGTGAATGGTCAACCGGTGAGCAGATGGGCGGTTGTGCATTCTCTCGAACAGCAGGGTGGAAAACAGGCGCTGGATTCTATTATTACCGATACGGTTATAAAACAGGAAGCTGCAAAACAGAATATTACTGTAAAGCAAAGTGATATTGACAGCCAAATTAAAACCATTGAGACAAATCTTTCCAAACAGGGAGAGACCCTCGATTCGGCATTACAGGCGCAAGGAATGACAAGACAGGATTTGAATGATCGTATGAGAATACAGCTTCTTGTTCAAAAAATGGTAAAACCGGTTAGCGTAACTGATGCGCAGGCGAAAGATTATATGGATAAAAACAAGGACAATCTTCCGCCCGGATCCACGTTAGCCAGTGTGAAACAGCAACTGCAGCAGCAGGATCTGCAAAATGAAGAACAGACGTATGTTAACGGCCTTCGAAGCAAAGCAAAAATAGCCTACTGGGTGAACTACTAACGAATGAGTTCACGCTTCTAACAGAGA
>CAZAIV010000019.1:0-2491 GCA_964485315.1 uncultured Gammaproteobacteria bacterium | reverse complement strand
CGATAGCATCATCACTCTTGGCAGCAGTAATTCCCTCAGCATTTTTATCATTCAATTCCGTTTTCCCCTGCCCTCCGCTCTCTAAGCACCATTTCACGATGGCTAATTCTAAGGGGAATTGAGCAATAACCGTTTGTTTCGTCGCCAAATACGCAACGGACAAAAGCTGAGATAAAGATTGTATCTCTCCAAGAGTCATTTTGGCATTTCCAAAGACTTCACTGTCATCCTGAACCTTTAGTCCTGGACTCGATCCAGGATCTTGTTTCAGGATCTTTTGCAATAAATATTCGTGCAATTTATTCAATACCTGTTGCAAAAAATATTGTATATCTACCTTCTGCGATATCAATTCCTCAACTATCGCTAATCCTTTTTTCCCGTCTTTTAAAGATAGACTCGTCAGTAACACATCAACCTGCGTTTGTATCCCTGTCAGATGCAGTTTCTCCTCTACCAATTCTTTCGTGATTTTCTTATTATTTGCCAAAGCCACAACTTCTTCCAGCAACTTCGTCCCGTCCCTGAATCCTCCATCCGCCATACCTGCAATTGCGATAAGCGCGTCGTCCGTAATCGACAATTTTTCCCCATGAACAATCCGTTTGAATGCACGAACCAACTCCTCCGTCGACGCGGATTGGAAGGCAATATGAAAACATCGGGAAAGAATCGTCAGCGGAATCTTATGCTGTTCTGTCGTGCAGAGAATAAATATTGCGTGAGACGGCGGTTCTTCCAAAGTCTTGAGTAACGCATTAAATGCTTCTGTCGTCAGCATGTGCACTTCATCAATGATGTATATTTTTTTCCGCGACTGCGTCGGAGTTAAATTAATTCTTTCTTTCAGTTCTCTGATTTCATCAATTCCTCTGTTTGATGCCGCATCGATCTCAATCACATCCAGATTCGTTCCGTTCATGATGGACAAACATTGATCGCATGAATTGCACGGCTCGATTGAGTCCTTAGTCCTTAGTCCTTGGTCGTTAGTCTTTTTTCCTTGATTCTTAATTCTTGATTCATTATTCTGTAAAAATATATTATTCTCGCAATTTACCGCTTTTGCAATGATTCTCGCAGTACTCGTTTTCCCTAGTCCCTTCGGACCGGTGAAAAGAAACGCGTGAGGAAGGGATCTCTGCAAAACCGCAGTCAGCGTTTCTCTTACACGCTGATTATCCAGTTCATCAATTGTTTGCGGACGATATTTCCGATAGTAAACCATAATAGTATCTAGAAGATAGTATCTAGAATCTAGATAAAAATGCCAGCCTCCGCTAGATACTAAATTCCAGATACTAAATACTAACTAGTGGTGGATTCCCAATAAGTGTAACAATCCGTGTTGCACTAATTCATCAATCCTATCATCCACCAATACGTCATGCGCTGCCGATTCGCGAATAACTTCGGGATAGGAAATAACAACATCTCCAAGACGCGTCGCCCCTGATGGTAAAGGGGATTGTTCACCTTCACGCAGAGGAAACGACAGCACATTTGTGGTCTTATCAAGATTTCGATACTGGAGATTCAATGCATGCATTTTCCTGTCTCCGACAATCGCGATAGAAAGTTCAATAGGAGTTACAATGGCCTGCTCATACAAAACCTCTGCAATACTTGCCTTTATGCGTTTTCGATTCACTTTATATCTACTCTCGACAAAAATAAGAACCTTAACTTTATCCATAACAATAATTTTCAAAATCCAATTCCCAATCAATGTGCAATGATTTAATTTTCAACGTGTTTAAATTTTTTGAATTTGTGATTTGATTGAGCCTTGGTACTTGGAATTTGAAATTTTAATACATTCTCTTTCTATTTCTCCGTGCTTCTTCTTGTTTTAATTTCCGGGCCAGCGACGGTTTCGCGTGAAATTGTCTGCGTCGAAGCTCTGGGATGATCTGTGCTTCCATCACTTTTCTCGAGAATTTACGAATTAAACTGTCATCACTGTCACCCGGTTGCTTTTTTACAAAAACCATACTATATAAACACCCCCCCTCGGAAAACTCCAAATAGCAAATTCCAAACAATAGCTCGTTACGAACTTCGTACCTGAAGTTTAGAACTAATCCTGGGTTCTTATTTTACTCTAAAACGTGTAGTAAGTAAATATTCTACCGCGTAATCGGTCCGCGAAGGTGAATATGAAGGTGATCTATGTCCTGCGCACCCCCACCATTAATAACAATTCTATACCCTTTATCTTTTAAATCAGCTTTTTCGATCATCTTCTTTACAATATGAAATAACTTCGCATGCGTGCTCTCATCCTCAATAAACATAAACTCGGGAATATGTTCTTTCGGAACAATAAGCCAATGAACAGGCGAGAGCGGATGTATGTCGGGAAAGACCATAGCAAAATTATCCTGATAGATAAATTCTTTCGGAATTTTTCCGTCCCTGATTTTACAAAAAATACAGTTTTCCATCTTGTTTTGTCATTCTGAGCGAAGCCACGTTCATGTCAACTGAA
>CAZAIV010000018.1:0-6417 GCA_964485315.1 uncultured Gammaproteobacteria bacterium | reverse complement strand
GACAAAACTTTATGTTCAAGCACTACGTGCCAGTATGACTACGCTACAACAATTACAATTGACTACTTGATTGCGTAAGGTGAGTTAGTCAGTATAGTTTTGCAGATATGACAGATAGAATTACCTGGAGTCAAGATGCCTACTATGCTAATTTCATTCATGACGAAATACTAGTGAAAAAAATTATATTAAAAATTCATTTTCATATGCCGAAAAAAATTGGATTATATCTGGGGAAAAAATGTACAAGGAGTGTATGCAGAAAGGAAGGATCTTATGGGTTCTGACCATTTTCCTGTCGTTGCGAAATTACACTTTTTACCTATCCGTTCCTAAAACTTCATCAATTGCTTTTTTGCTCACCGTCCAACTAAACCCTTTCCGGGCTAAAACCCCGCCAAGCTTTTGATACATTTCACGTTTTCCTAATCCTCTATATTTTTTTATATGTTTTTCAGCAAGTGTTTTCGCTTGCATACTATCACTTTGTCCTTCGCCCTCCGCCTTTTGCAGAACACTTTCGATAATATCTTCAGCAATTCCTTTTTGCTTTAACTCCATTCTTAATATAAATTGACTTCTCGGCTTCACTCGAGATCGGGATTCGACCCACTGTTGTGCAAATGCTGTATCATTTACAAATCGCTGCTCCTTTAGTCTTGTCAGTACTCTTTCAATCATTTCCTCCGGCGCCTTTTTTTCTTTTAAATGATCACGGATCTCTTTCTCCGAACGTGAACGAAAGCCGAGAAATCGATATGACAAAAGAAGATATTTTTTAAAGATTGTTTGGTCGTCCATTGCTTGTTTCGCTTCGTACTATGCAGAGGCTGTTGCTTTATTTTCTTCTTCATCTTCATTTTCTTCAATTCCGACAGCTACCGGCATTTTAGTTCCGTCTTTATTTTTATTCTGAATTTCTGTCACGATTTTCTTGGATAATTCCTGATCTTCTTTTAATCTTTCTATCGTTGCAGCTTTTCCCTGTCCGAGCATCTCATCATTGTAACGGTAAAACGCTCCTGACTTTGAAATAATTCCCATCTCTACTCCGACATCGACAATCCCGCCTTCCCGCGAAATACCATCACCGAATACATCAAATTCCGCAATACGGAACGGAGTTGAAACTTTATTTTTTACGACTTTCACTCGATGACGGGAACCGATTGCTTTATCTCCATCTTTAATTGTTTCAATTTTTCTGATATCCATTCTTATAGAAGCATAAAATTTCAACGCAAGTCCCCCTGTTGTGGTTTCAGGATTACCGAACATCACGCCAATTTTCTGACGAAGCTGGTTCGTAAAAATCACGACAGTTTTTGATTTGGAAATAACACCGGTTAATTTACGAAGCGCCTGGGACATAAGACGTGCTTGCAATCCCATCACAGAATCTCCCATTTCTCCTTCAATTTCGGCACGCGGCACAAGCGCGGCAACCGAATCGATGACTAAAACATCGACAGCTCCCGAACGAACTAAGCTCTCGGTAATTTCCAATGCTTGCTCACCGGTATCGGGTTGAGAAATCAGCAAATCGTCAAGTTTTACTCCGATTCTTTCCGCCCACAACGGATCAAGCGCATGTTCCGCGTCAATAAATCCCGCAATTCCCCCATGTTTCTGCGCTTGAGCAATCGTCGATAAACATACAGTTGTCTTTCCAGACGCTTCCGGTCCATAAATTTCAACAATTCTCCCTCTTGGTAAACCGCCGACTCCAAGCGCAATATCAAGAGGTAAACAACCGGTAGAAATAACAGATATATCCAGTTTTTGCGCCGCTTCGCCAAAACGCATGATCGAACCGCGTCCATATTGCTTTTCAATCTGATCCATCGCCATTTGAATCGCCTGATGTTTCGCTTGAGAATCAGCAGAGGGTTGAACACTCATTTCTTTGTGAGAATTTGATGAAGATCGAGCCATGTTCGCACTCAATATATATCAGATTATGGTACAATGCAAGAGGCAATTTTCTATTTTTTTTACAAAAAAGTAGTTAGTCTTCAACAACTCGGGATGTAGTATAGTGGTAGTACACCGCGCTGGGGGTGCGGTAGTCCGTGTCCGATTCACGGCATCCCGACTAATGAGGTAACTTCTATAGAATGAGTGGTAGTTTAGACTAATTTGTCAATCTAGTTGAACGGCTCACAACATCGTCCATCTGGCTCCGCGGCTAGGATTCGAACTGTAGTTTTATCTTTAACCAACTATCTGCTCCATCTGCCAAAAATTCCTGTGGATAATAATCGTTTGCTTCCTTTTTCTTCCAACGCTAATTCTCCTGCTTCAATCGTGCCGCCATATTCCTTCATCGTGTCTTCTAAAACATTTTGTAACATAATTCCAGATGCCGAAACGGCATACGCATTAATGAGTAAAAATAATGGCTGTTTTGTGAGAATTTGTTTACAAAGTGCGAGCAACATGGGAAATTTCTCACTAAATTCCCATCGTTCGCCTTTCGGTCCGTGTCCGAAAACCGGGGGGTCCATAATAATCCCGTCATACGTATTCCCGCGGCGAACTTCCCTTTCCACAAACTTCATGCAATCGTCCAATATCCACCTGATTTTTTTTGTTGTCAGATTTGACAGTGCCTGATTCTCTTTCGCCCACCCGATTGTCGGAAACGATGCGTCAACATGCGTCACTTCCGCTCCATTTGCGGCACACACCAAACTCGCAATTCCTGTATAGCCAAAAAGGTTCAGTATTTTTATATTTCTTTCACTTTCAACTTTTAACTTTTCCTTTTCCTTCGAAGCTCCAGCGAAGTGGGAACTTTTCACTTTTGCTTCCAGCCAGTCCCAATGAATATGCTGTTCAGGGAAAATCCCCGTGTGTTTAAATGGCGATAATCTTGCAGAAAACTTCAGTTGCTTATACATCATTTCCCAATTTTCAGGAATTTGTTTCTTTCTAAGCCAATGCCCTTTTCTTCCTGTCTCACGAAAAATAGCATCTGCCTCCTCCCACTCGGAAGAAGACCCGTGCTGTTTCCATATACACTGCGGGTCAGGACGGGAAAGCGTATATGGACCGAATTTTTCAAGCCTTTTTCCCTCCCCGCTGTCAAGAAGAGTATAGTCCTCCCACCCCGGAGTAGACAAAATAATCATATACATCTATGATACCATACACAGATACCCCAGGCACGTTTTTCTGTCAATTTTCAGCCTCAAAATGAGCACAAGCATAACCTATATTATTGATCTCTTTTCCTCTCTGTGGTATACTGGTTAGTATGAATATGTCACTTGTCAATCGACTCATTGATTTTTCTAAGCTCAAATTTGAAGTTCGCTCTAAAATGCGCTATGACGACGTGGGTGATTATTTCGAAAACACAATTGTATCTTATGACATGAAAGATCCTATAGTTAATAACGCCATTATGCTCCATGAACTCATTGAGTATGCATTGATAAAATCTGCAGGAATTCCAAGTTCTCTCATAGATGAATTCGACAATGATATTTCTTCATGGGATCGACATCCCCGTGAATATAAACTCTATAGTAAATTTCATAGAATGGCAAATAAGATAGAGTGTCAGTTTATCGAAAACCTCGGATTAAATTGGAAAGAGCATGAAAAAACAATTGACACTGCGAAAGTAGAAATCGCAATTCGAAGTATTGAAAAAGAGCTGCATAAAGAAAATCCTTCGGAAAAGAAAATGGAAGACTCAAAAGAAATCGTCGAGGAAACGTTTAATAAATAATTCTTACATTACTCACCTTACGCAAATACGTTTCTGGTAAGCGATCCGCAGCTGGCGGAGAGCGCATCCGGAATCGATTCTGGACAAGCCAGAAACATAGTAACTGCGTAACATGAGTTACATCACGTCCCCGACTTTTACGTTAAAAGGTATTTGATATAAGCCTCTCTCCATACCATAATTTAATCGATTTAAGATCGAAGTTGCATATCCAAGAGAAAGATAATCAGCTTTCGGACGGTAGTATGCGCCGACAAATGAAAACTTTTCCAAATTTCTATACATCCGTGAGACAGCCTCTTCGACAGACTTTCCCGATCCGGTAACTACAGCCAGTGTGTCGCCATATCCGACATTGACAAGTTTTTTCCCTTTTTTCTTTACATCCCACAGCCATAAATCTTTTTCAATTTCAGGAGCATAATTAATAGTTAAACCACCAAGAATTTGCTGTGTGTCACGATCTCTATGGAAATTAAAAAGGGTAACTGAAGATGCAACTGTGCCAAGGGTAAATGGATTTTTCCCCTGAGAAATTTTTTCAAAATATTCATGAATCGATCCGCATTGCGTCATTTCCGTAAATGAGGCATTGTATCCCGGACGATTTGAGCAAAATTCACCGAAGTACATTTTCCCGTTTCGTTTATTAACAAGAACTGAGGCATCCCAAATAAAAAGTCCTTTATGCTCTTTCGCCATTTCATCAACAATAGGGGGAAAAGCAATTTTATTAATTCGGTCCTCCAGAGAAATCGGAAAAACCAAGTCTGCAGCGCAACCTGTTTGAATAGAGATATTCCCGCTTCCTATCGGTTTGTTCTCTATATCTATGCTGGCTGCTATCGGGATACCATTATAGTAGAGTCTCTCCGGAGTAACTTCGATGACAGATGGAATAAGGAGCTCTAAGATAAATCCGGCAGCTCCGTAGGAATCCGGATTATTTTGTAACATTTCAATAACTTGACCAGCTGCCAATTTCGGATCATCCACATCCGGAACAAACGCGTTGGTATCATCCATATTGCTTTTTAATACCCAAATTTCATCTGTATTTTCCAGGAACTTCTTCGCGTCGGAAATATTGGCAAATTCTCTTTTACTCGCAATGTTTAATTTCCCATAATTTTTTTTGACAAATTCCTTTGCTTTGTCGCGATCAGTTTCAAATAAATAATCTTCTTGTGTGGGAAAATTTCCATGAAAACCCAAATCTCTTACCTGATCGGCGAATCGATATAGCTCGTTCGTATCGAAATATACGAAGTAGTCCTGCGGATTTTTGATCTCTCTCATCTTTGTCACAACTTCATCTGCCGGAGTTTTTTTAAGAAGACCGTCAAATAACGACAACCGCTGTTCTTTATCAGACATCGCTTCTTTAACAAATCCCTTATCTACTTTCTCTACCAACTCTTCTATATTTTGAACATACGCAATGGTAACATCTTGCCCTTCCTGTATGAGATGATAGGCGACAGGCAAGCTTGCACCATAACAGGTAAAAAGAATATATTTCATCTATAAATAGAGTAGCAATTTTTTTTATTTTCCGCTATATTTTACTATATACTCAAAGAGTGACAATATCAAATACGTGTTTTAAAAATGAAATCACAAAGTGTCGTATTTAATGGGGAAATTTTAGTTATTGGATGCGGATTCGTTTCGCGATGTACGCTCCCATTACTTTTGAAGCATGTTAAAGTAAATCCCAATAATGTTACTGTCATAGATTTTGTTGACAATAGTAAACACATCTCTGATGTTATAAAAAAAGGAGTCCGTTTCAAAGTTGATAAGATAACCAGAAAAAATATTTCAAAAAAATTATCCTCTTATGCGAAATCCGGGGATATGATCATAGATCTCGCGTGGAACATAGATTGTCGGGAAATTCTCCAATGGTGTCATGACAAAAATGTCATATATATAAATACATCCGTTGAGTTATGGGATCCTTATGAAGGCGCAAAAGATAAAACACCTGCGGAAAGGACATTATATGCAAGACATATGGCTATTAGGGATATAGTCAAAAGATGGGAAACAAAAGGTGCTACAGCTGTTTTGGAACATGGAGCAAATCCGGGGCTAGTATCTCATTTTACGAAAGTTGGGTTAATCGATATAGCAAAGGAATTAATGAAAAAGAAACCAAGAGATGGGAGAATTCTTTCCATTCAAAAAGCTCTTTTGGAAAACAACTTTCCGCAGCTTTCAATGTTACTCGGTGTAAAAGTGATCCATATAAGTGAAAGAGATACGCAGATAACCAATAAACCCAAAGAAGTAAACGAATTCGTAAATACCTGGAGTGTCGAAGGTTTCAGAGAAGAAGGGATTGCGCCGGCGGAGATGGGATGGGGTACCCATGAGAAAAGAGTCCCATACCAAGCAAGCTTCCATCAAGGCGGCCCGGAAAATCAAATATGTTTGGCCAAAATGGGGATTAAAACATGGGTCAGAAGCTGGGTACCAAGCGGTGAGATTACGGGCATGATCGTCAGACATGGTGAGGCTTTTACGATTTCTGACCATCTAACCGTGTGGAA
Organism: uncultured Gammaproteobacteria bacterium; assembly: GCA_964485315.1. Lineage (GTDB taxonomy): Bacteria > Patescibacteriota > Microgenomatia > Levybacterales > UBA12049 > DAIDHK01. The sequence goes on along the minus strand of CAZAIV010000018.1, from coordinate 120 downwards.
AAACAACCGACCGATTTACCGGCCAACTGTGCATTACGCATATTGTCCTGCTGATGTAGCGATAAACTCACTCCATGAACTTGAGATGAGACAATTCGATCTACAGAAAAAGCAAAGGAT
>CAZAIV010000017.1:0-4065 GCA_964485315.1 uncultured Gammaproteobacteria bacterium | reverse complement strand
GTTGAGAAAAAACCTGCGAAGAAATATCCTGCTCCTCCATTTACGACTTCTACTTTGCAGCAGGACGCCAGCCGAAAACTCGGATTCTCAGTCTCCCGTACTATGATGTTGGCGCAGCAGCTCTATGAATCCGGGCGAATTACCTATATGCGTACTGATTCTGTCAATTTATCCAAACTTGCTCTTGCTTCTGCCCTGAAAGAAATTGTCTCTGCGTATGGAGAAAAGTATGCACAGACGCGACAATTCAAAACCAAATCCGTGAATGCTCAGGAAGCACATGAAGCAATTCGCCCGACGCATTTTGAAAATCATACAATTTACGGCGATTATGCGCAACAACGGTTATATGAACTCATCTGGAAGAGAGCAATCGCATCACAAATGTCTGAAGCGGAAATTGAAAAAACAACAGTTGCCATTTCTATTTCTACCGTATCTGATGAATTAATCGCGACAGGTGAGGTTTTATTATTCGACGGGTTTTTGAAAGTATACTTAGAGGGAAGGGATGAGGATGGGGCAAAGGAACAGGTCGGTATTTTGCCGCCGCTGACGATTGGCCAGATATTGAATGTGGAGAGAATGGATGCGACGCAACGATTCAATCGTCCGCCTTCCCGGTATACTGAAGCGAGTCTGGTAAAAGCATTGGAAGAAGACGGTATCGGCAGGCCTAGCACATATGCTCCCACAATTTCCACAATTATGAAAAGGGGATATGTGGTGAAGGAAGACCGCGAAGGAAAAGAACGGTCATACAATATTATAACGTTACAAAAAGGGAAAATTACCCATTCAGAGCAAACAGAAATTACCGGCGCTGAGAAATCGAAACTATTTCCAAGTGATATTGGTATGGTAGTGACTGATTTTCTTATGGAACATTTCAAAGAAATTATGAATTATCAATTTACCGCGACGGTGGAAGAAGAGTTTGATGAAATTGCCGACGGCAAACTCGAATGGATAAAGATGCTGATGAAATTTTACGGGCCGTTTCACAAAACAATTGATAAAACATTAGATAAAGCCGAGCGGGCAAGCGGAGAAAAAATTCTTGGGAATGATCCAAAGAGCGGAAAGCAGATCAAAGTCCGTATCGGCCGCTACGGTCCTCTTGCGCAAATTGGAGAAACCACAGAAAAAGAAAAAGCCCAGATGGCGCCCCTTCGAAAAGATCAGAGTATCGAGACAATAACACTTGACGAAGCTCTGGATTTATTTAAACTTCCTAGAATTGCAGGAGAGTTTGAAGGAAAAGAAATGAAAGTGGCAATCGGGAGATTTGGTCCGTATATTCTGCATGACGGGAAATTTTATTCTATTCCGAAAACCATTGATCCCTACAATATTGATCAAGGCACCGCGCAAATTCTTATTGAAGAAAAGAGACAAAAAGACGCAAATCGGATTATAAAAGTCTTTTCTGAAAGAGAAGGTTTGCAGGTATTAAATGGTCGCTATGGCCCATATATTTCATTCGAAAAGAAAAACTATAAAATTCCGAAAGACCTTGATCCGAAAAGTTTGACTCTGGAACAGTGCATGAAAATTATTGAGGAGGTGAAAGTAAATCCTACCCCTAAAAGGCCATCGTTTAGGAGATTTAAGAAATAAGATGTATCATGTAAGAATAAAGTTATACGTCATTGCGATCGAATGCAGTGAGCGCGGCAATCTACTTGAACAATAGAGATTGCTTCACTACGTTCGCAATGATGTGTTTAATACATTTTTGCCAATACAATTAGTACAATCCCTACAACTGTTTGTGTCACAATGCCCCATGGTTTATCAAGCTTCATATTCGTCTCGTGGGAAAATTCATAAAACCACGTAAATGGCGGAAAACGCCAATGGAGTACATTATAAAAAGCAGTTAACCAGTCGAGTAATTGTGCGAAGAAAATGATTATGAAAGCATAAATGATATTCGTCTGTGGAAAAAGAAAGTAAACCAGAATAAAGCCCACTGTATAGCTGATTACAACATCAATTATTGATTCGAATAAAAATTCTTTTTCAGTCTTTTCCTTTTTATGAGTGCCGGCGTCCCAGTGCGGTACTAAATCCGCAAACACATGTGAACTAATTGCGATAGGAATTGCCAAAGCGGGGTTACTAATTGTTGCTGCGATTACTGTGCCTATTACAGCATGTCCGGTAGCGGTCATATTCTTATGTTAGCATAAGAAATTTCTAATATCTAATTATTTACGCTATAATACGTGCATGAAAATGAATTCAAAGGAGTTGCGCTTGTCTCAGGGAGACGAATTAATTAGAAAGCAAATCAAAAAAAATCCTATTTATATTATCTTAGATAATGTTTTGGACACATATAATATAGGAGCTATTTTTCGCCTTGCTGACGCGGTAGCTGCTGAGAAAGTGATTCTTTGCGGAGGATCGGAAACTCCTCCGAATTCGCGCATTAAGAAAGCGTCAATAAATACGACTGAGTGGGTAGAATGGCAGTATTTTGCTGATGCAAAAACTGCAATCTCAAATCTCAAATCTCAAATCTCAAATCTGAAGGTAGTGGCGATTGAACAAGATTCCAGAAGCATTCCTTTTCAAAAAGCTGAATATTCGTTTCCGATTGCCTTAGTTGTCGGACACGAGACAGAAGGTGTGTCAAAAGAGGTTTTGGCAATGTGTGACCAAATTGTCGAATTGCCGATGTACGGAGTGAATATCAGTTTGAATGTGATGGTGAGTTTAGGAATAGTTTTGTATAGAGTGCTTGACTTTCACACGTAATCCTCTATAATACTTCATACAGATATGTAGAGTCTTTTGTCCAAGATCCGTTATTGACGGAACGAGTACAACCTCGCTTTCGGCGGGGTTTTTTTGACTTTACAATCTTCGCTCTTTGACAATCAGAAAGTGGTAGGAAATTTATGATTTGGAGTTTCCTGTCCGCCAACTGGCGGACTTTTTATCCAAATCCAATTCTTTTTTTGAGAATTTGATCCTGGTTCAGGATAAATGCTGGCGGCGTGCCTTAAGCATGCAAGTCGAACGGAAAAGTAGCAATATTTTTTAGTGGCAGACGGGTGAGTAATAGATAGGAATCTACCCTTTAATGGAGGATAGCTCATCGAAAGATGGGGTAATACTGCATAATCCCGCAAGGGGAAAGTCGTAAGACGTTGAAGGAGGAGCCTATTTCCTATCAGCTAGTTGGTGGGGTAAAGGCCTACCAAGGCGATGACGGGTAGCTGGACTGAGAGGTCGATCAGCCACAACTGCACTGAGACACGGGCAGTACATCTACGGATGGCAGCAACTGGGAATCGTCGGCAATGGGCGAAAGCCTGACCGCGCGACACTGCGTGGAGGATGAAGGCCCTCGGGTCGTAAACTCCTTTTGATTGGAAAGAAGGTCGCCGAATTAGGCGACTTGACGGTACCAATAGAATAAGCCGCTACTAACTACGTGCCAGAAGTCTCGGTAATACGTAGGCGGCAAGCGTTATCCGGATTCATTGGGCGTAAAGAGACGTGTAGGCGCCCCGTAAAATCTCCTTTTAAATATTGAGGCTTAACCTCAAAACTGGGGGAGAGATTCACGGGGTTGGAAAACTTTCGGGGCAACCGGAACTCTTGGTGGAGCAGTGAAATGCGTTGATATCAAGAGGAACACCGATGGCGAAGGCAGGTTGCTAGGAAGATTTTGACGCTGAGACTCGACAGCTTGGGGAGAGAAGCAGATTAGAGACCTGCGTATTCCAAGCCGTAAACGCATGGATGCTAGATACTCGCTTCGCAAAGTTTGCGAAGCTCCAAAATAATCAATAATCCAAATCCCAACTCCAATTTCCAATGACCAATCAACCAATAGCCAATTAATTGGATATTGAAAATTGGGAATTGGTGCCCATTGGAATTGGATGATTGGATATTGTTTTACTTTGGAGCAAAATCGTCGATTTTGCGAAGTGAGTGTCGTAAGCTAACGCGTTAAGCATCCCGCCTGGGGAGTACGAGCGCAAGCTTAAAACTCAAAGGAATTGACGGGGACCCGCACAAGCAGTGGAGCGTGTGGTTTAATTC
>CAZAIV010000016.1:0-7207 GCA_964485315.1 uncultured Gammaproteobacteria bacterium | reverse complement strand
ACTAAATCCCGTCCCGTTCTGTCTGTGACAATTTTCTGCGCTTCCCGAAGCGTTAAACGGGGAATTTTATGCGGAACAAGCGGAGGCTCAATCTGGAATGCTTGTAAAATATTTTTATGTTTTTCATTCACATTTTTTACTACAGAGGCACCAACAAACTCCAATGCATCGAGTAGTTCTTCGAAGTTTTCAATAAACGCAATTTCGACATCCAGTTGCGTAGCTTCTGTGAGATGTCTTGTGGTTACTGAAGGTTCTGCCCGATATGCTTTCGCTATCGTATATACTCTTTCAAAAACTCCCACCAACATTTGTTTGTACAGTTGCGGGCTCTGCGTCATAAACGCTTTATGACCAAAATAGTCTACCTGAAAAACTTCTGCGCCGCCTTCAGTTGCCCCCGCAGCTATAGTAGGCACGAAGATTTCAATACAATCTAACTTTTCCGCGGCATCTCTGAACGCTTCCGTAATAGCCGCCTGCACTTTAAAAATCATCTGGATTTTTTTATGCTTCAATGTGAGAGAGCGGTGATCCAATAGCGTAGGAAGCTCTAAATTGAGCGTCTGCTGTCCCATGTCAAACGGAAGAGGCTCTGATTGAGATAATATTTTATACTCTTTGACATCCACTTCAACTGTTCCTGTCGCAAGATCCGGATTTACCATTTTTTCAGGCCGCTTCTTCACTTCTCCGGTAATTTCAACAGATGATTCAGGCGTCAAGTCGCCCATTTTTTGGAATCCCACACACTGAACTACGCCTGTTCTGTCACGAAGATCTATGAAGGTAAGCTTGCCATGATCCCGCTTGGTAGACACCCATCCTTTAAGCCTGATTTCCTGCCCCTCTGAGGCCACACAATCGTTTATAAGCGTTCTTTTCATATATATCTGTCATTTTACAGCTTCAGGACATGCCTTGACAAGTAGGAATGATCATATTATACTATTTATACTAAATTGTACCGATTTTAATGTATGAATCAATTTTTTAATATTTGTCAAATGCAAAATCTCTATTCCTTTATAAGGTAAGGAGGTTTGGTGAAGTGGTGAAACCCAAATCTCCTCGCATAAAAGCAGGAGATTTTTTTTATATGAGTAAAAGAAGCGCAGAAGTACTATCTAGCCCGGGACCTGAAAAAGGAAAAAAAAGCCATGGACACGGAATAATGCATGGGCTAACAAGAAGGGCACTCACGGTACTCGCAGGACAACGTGAATTTCTTCCTTCAGATCGCAGTGTAAACAATTTAATGAATGGAACACCAGTTGATACATCTCCAGCACCTACCACTGATACTTTAACTCATAACCAAAGGCAAGGGAGAAACTTACAAGTCATTGAAGGAAGCCGCCCGCGTGATCCTCTGGTTTTTAGTCTTGACATGTTTGCTCCAGGAAGCCTCAAAAGTGGAGTCATAGATCCACACGTCGACACGTTTTATAACAAAAGGGCGCGTACCGTACTCGCGACTCATACATATCCATCTTTTCGAGATCGGGAAGCTAGAAAACGCCAACAATATGAAGATACACATCCAGAAGCTGATATGTCCCGCTATGGCGAGCAGCGAGCTCGAACTTTACAAAAATTGGAAGACCTCGCAATAAAAAGAGTAAATCGACATAATCAAGTAAATTTGGGTCGACATTTTGGTATAAGTAGTCTTGATAAATACCGTGGAGATGCAAAGGCTACTATATATGAAGTTGGGGGTACAGTTCTTCCTGGATCAGATATATATAAGCTAAGGGAAGAGACAAGTACTGTCACTGAATCTCCTGCAGATATCGTAGTCAAAGTTATAAAAGCACAAGCAAAAGGAGACGAAGAGTTAGTCGATGAAATAATACGACAAGAGGGTCTGGCTGTCTTAGCTGCAGAGCATAATACGTATCACCCCGCAGAAGAAACAGAGGAAAGGCTTAACAGGATAAATGATGTGCTTACAGACCATTTATTTGGAGTTCCCCAACTAGTCAACTATTGGATAGAATGCAATAATAGAACGAATAAAGTTGTCGCTTATGGAGAAGATAAAAAAGATGGTACTGTAGCAGATCCTCAGTCAAGCAAAACACATATTAAGTCAATTGAGCGGCGTATGCGTGTAGTGTTCGACGAGGATGACCTAGATGAAAATGGGAATCCAAAACCATTCAGAAAAAAAGACGGAACTGAACTTCGTGTATATTTTACTACAAATAAAAAAGAGATGCCTGCAGTGCTTGGCAAAGCCTTCAGAGACGCTGTGAAAAGAAGAGATGTATTGGGAGGTAGCAATTTAATTACACCCGAGGTTGATGTCAATGATTATGGACGATGGCGTGTCGTTGTAGACTCAGATGACGATGATGATCTAACCCGTGTCAGACAGCAGGTCAATAAAATTTTGTGGAAATATGAACAATCACTTGCACCAACAAATGCACAAGAGCGTCCAGACCATAGATTTAAGGAAGGCATATCGGACATAGTAGACAAGCCAAGACATAGAGATGATCCGACGCAATCGGAATATATTCGATTTGAGAGGGATATGGTCATTTATGAGGGAGGAGACCCAATCGAAGCAATGTATTGGACATTTAGAGACTATCTCATGAATAAATACTACATAGGGAAATATAATCAGAAGTTAGATAAGCAAGAAGGAGGAGGGCACCCTGTGTATGAAGTTCTTCGTGCAGAAACTATTTTCAATGATCTAATACACCCAGAAACATCCGGATATGATGGAAATCTACATGTAGAAGCACGCCGAACCGTCAAGGGTGTAATGAAACAATTGTTGCAGAAGGATAGAAGAACGACGTCATGATTCACTTTTATGTATTTGTATATCTCTTAGCTTTAGTTGTAAATTTACATTTCCATTCCACTTATTTTCATCTATTGTATAGGCGATATCGATTTTATCACCAATAGAAAGATCTTTCCCCAATTCGCCTAAACCAAATCCAATGACATCGAAAACTGTCATTCTGGCTTGTCCAGAATCGATTCTGGAGTCGCTACGCTCCCTAGAATGACGTGGCTGCGAAATTCTTAATTTCAGATGCTTTCCTTCTTGTCCCAATGTCCTTATATCCACAACCTCAACATTTCGTGTAGCAAACGCCGGCTCTGGGTTCCCCATACCAAATGGCGCAAGCTGTTGAATCGAGGCAAATAGCTCGGGAGTGATCGCATGTAAAGGCAATTCGCAATCAATTTTCAAACTTCTCACAAGAAAATCGTCACTGATACTCGCATCAGCTGTCTGTTCTAATTTTAGTTTTAACTCCTGCATTTTACTGATTTCTACTGTAAAACCGGCCGCCATCGGATGACCTCCCACATTTACATACATATCTACATGCTTGCGTAAAAATTCAATAATGTTTACTCCCGCAATTGAACGAACTGAGGCTTTAGCGTGAGTCTCTCCAAGTGATAAAACGATCGCCGGACGATAAAACTGCTCTACTAATTTCCCCGCAACCAGTCCAATCACCCCGGGATTATAACTTTCATCCCCGATAAAAATTATCCTTCCCATTTTACCCTTGGCCATTTGCCCTTCGCTCTTCGCAACAGCATCTTCAATCGTTTCCCTCATAATTTGCTGTCTTTCCCTATTTATCCGACCCAAATTATTAGCTAAATCATTGGCTCTTTGAAGACTCTTTGTACACAATAATCGCAGACTATCCATAGCGCTCTCGATTCTACCTGCAGCATTTAACCGAGGAGCAATCATAAACCCCACTTCGTATGTTCCAATCTTTAAGGGGTCAATCCCTGCTTCCCTAAAAAGAGAAAGCAAACCCAAACGTTTTGTCTGTCTCACTTTTTCCAGACCGAATTTTACAATCGTTCTATTTGCACCGGTTAATGGAACCAAATCCGCAATCGTCCCCAAAGTAGCCAGCTCCAAATGATCGTCATCCTCGGTTTCTTCACTTTTAACTTTTAACTTTAAACTTTTAACTTGTTGCGACAGCAGCCATGCCACTCCTGCTCCGCACAATTTAGTCGTATGCACAATAGAATAAGCATTTGGCCTCTCGTCTTTTTCAGGCAAATGATGATCAGTAATAATGACATCTATTCCTAATGTATTGGCAAATTTTACTGCTTCGTCTGCTACAATTCCATTGTCTACGGTGATTATTAATTTGGAATTTGGATTTTGAGATTTGAGATTTTCGATCCCTCGGATCGATAGTCCATAACCTTCATCCGCTCTGTGCGGAATATACGGCAAAACATTAAATTTCAAGCCGTACAATGTTTCCCATAAAATTGCCGTTCCCGTAATACCGTCAACATCATAATCTCCGAAAATGATGACCTGTTCTTTATTATCAAAAGCTTTTTGCAAACGTTTTACTGTCTTTTTTAGCTGTTTCAAATCAATACCGACGTTCCCAACAGTCACATCTTCCAACTGAGGATGCAAAAAAGCATCAATTTCCTTTTTCGTTGTAATCCCCCGATTATGTAAAAGAACTTCTACCAAATTCTCAACTTTTAACTTTTCACTTTTAACTTTTAACTTATTTTGTATATTCCACTTTTTCATACTTTTTTCTAGATACTAAATTCTATATTCTAGATACTAACATCATGCTATACTATATCCATCATGATTGAACGCATTCCATCATACATTATTAATGTCTATAAGAAAATAGCAACTGCCGGATATGAAGTGTATTTCGTCGGCGGTTGCGTCCGTGATCTTTTACTCAACAGGGAAATTACCGACTGGGATCTGACAACCAACGCGACGCCCGAACAGATTCTCCAACTTTTTCCCGACGGATTTTATGATAACAAATTCGGCACCGTCGGAATACCGCTCACTAACGTCATTCTGGCAAGCGAAGTGCGTCCAGAATCCATTCAAGCTCAGGATAAGTCAGATCCTGGACAAGCCAGGATGACGAAAGGCATCTTGGAAATAACTACTTTTCGCACTGAACAAAACTATGCTGACAACCGCCATCCGGAAAAAGTCGAATGGGGCAAATCTTTAGAAGAAGATCTGCAACGACGAGATTTCACTATCAATGCAATGGCGGTGAAGCTTATAAAACTTGTCATTCTGGGGAGGAGTGAAACGACGACGCCAGAATCTGCAACCGGATCCTGGACAAGCCAGGATGACAATTACAAACTCATCGATCCTTTCAATGGGAAAAAAGATTTAGAAAAAAAACTTATCCGCGCAGTCGGTGATCCGAATGAACGGTTTAAAGAAGACGCGCTGCGTTTGTTACGGACAATCAGATTTGCCACTCAGTTGTGTTTTCAAATTGAAGAAAAAACGCTTGCGGCAATACAAACCGATGCGGCGCTCCTTCAGAATATTTCCTTCGAGAGAATCTGTGATGAATTATTAAAAATACTGGCAAGCGATTATCCGTATGATGGAATTCTGCTGTTAAAAAACACCGGCCTTTTGCAATATATCCTACCAGAACTTTTGGAAGGTGTTGGCGTTTCCATGGTCAGACCGGGAAGACATCATACAACAGATGTGTTCGATCATAATTTGTTAGCGTTAAAATTTTGTCCTTCAAAAGATCCAGTCGTTCGACTGGCAACACTTATTCATGACATCGCTAAACCGAAGGTTCAAGGTAGCGATAAAGAAGGCTTAGTAATCTTCCATAACCACGAAATTATCGGCGCGAAAATGGCAGGACAAATTGCCGACCGTCTACGGCTTTCGAAAAAACAAAAAGATAAATTAGTCACGCTTATCCGATGGCATATGTTTACTGTTGATGAGCATATTACCGACGCCGCAGTCAGAAGATTTATCCGCCGGGTAGGAGTAGAAAACGTAAAGGACATTGTTGATGTCAGAATCGGTGATCGACTCGGCAGCGGCACAGCGACAGCAGAATCGTGGCGATTGAGAGATTTCAAAAAACGCATCGAAGAGCAACTCGCACCGGAACCATTTTCGATGAAAGATCTTGCAATCGACGGAAATGATATTATACGAGAACTCAATATAAAACCAAGCCGACAGGTCGGCGAAATCTTACAAAAACTATTCGAGGAAGTAGATGAAGATTTAAACAAAAATACACGAGACTATTTATTACAACGAACAAAAGAATTTGCTAATAGCTGACTTTATAAAGACGCGCTTCCAACAATAATATTGACAGAAAAACAAACAATCTCTACAATAATGTGACTGCCGATTGCGCTTATGCACTTTTCATATATAACAAGAAACAGTTTTACAATTTCCGTTCCTAAGTCACAAGAACTCTAATTGCAACTCCTTTTCTTCAAAAAGTCACCCGCACCTGGTAGAAATTTATGAATCAATCAATACTTGAGGTGAGAAACCTTACGAAACAATTCGGCAAATTTACTGCTGTAGATACTATTTCCTTTTCAGTTGAGGAAGGTGAGATTGTGGGATTGCTCGGCATAAACGGCGCGGGAAAGACGACAACACTGCAAATGTTACTGGGAGTTTTAACGCCCACATCAGGAGAAATCAATTATTTCGGAAAGAATCTCAAGACACACCGGGGAGAAATTCTGGAAAAAGTCAATTTCTCATCAACATATACTAATCTTCCCTGGGCGCTCAAGGTGAAAGAAAGCCTGATATTTATCTCCTATTTGTATGATATCCCCGACAGAAAAAAACGTATTCAGGATATTACAAAACTTTTTCAGCTTGAAGAACTGCTAAATAAGTTGAACAGCCAACTCTCAGCAGGACAAAGAACGCGAGTTAATTTGGGAAAAGCAATGCTGAATTATCCAAAAATTTTATTACTCGATGAGCCGACCGCATCACTTGATCCGGATATCGCAAAATATATCAGAGATTTTCTTTTGGGACAAAGAAAGAAATACGGTATGTCCATTATCATTACCTCACACAATATGGGAGAGGTAGAGGAAGTCTGCGACCGGGTGATTTTCATCAATCACGGGAAAATTATAGCGAATGATACACCGCAAGCATTGGCAAAAACAATTCAAATTTGTCATATTTCTCTCCTCGTGACAGATGGTGAAGAAAAACTACGAAGCATTTTACAAGAAAAAAAGTATGAACAGGGCTTACGCATTAAGTAAATAAATTTGCTATACTTTTCATTCAGGCAGAGGCTGGAGGTGAAGAAGTGAAAAAAGTAACAAAAGAGTTCTACTGTCAGTTTTTGATTTGTGCCCA
>CAZAIV010000015.1:0-3753 GCA_964485315.1 uncultured Gammaproteobacteria bacterium | reverse complement strand
CCGTTATATATGTTTCGTTATCATTCGTGCTCGAAAGTTTAAAAAATGATTTGATTGCACCGATAACAAAATCATCCTTATTAATCGCGTTTAACGCACGAGGGACACCCTCTCCCCGATTAAATTCATAATCCACATGTCCGTTATGTGTTTTCCCGAAATTCCATGCATACCCGCCGAGTCTTTTTCTGACAGGGCCCCATTCGGGGATATTGTACACCTGGGACATATTTCCAGCCCCAACTTGTGGATTAATCGTGTCCGGATTATCCAAATCGCCTAAAATACGAACTCTATGATCGGTTGCATATTGATCAGCCTTTAATATGTTAAATAAAGTAATTTGTACAAAACCAAGAAAGGCAATTTGCTCAAATGGGGAAACTCCGCTCTGCTTCGCATTACTCAAATGGATATCGTTTATTCTTTGTCGTATATATCTGTCTAAATTCGCGTAGTTCACGTTTCCCTTTCGATCAACTACTTCACTGCGGCCACCAATTCTATATTCAGGAGGAGCTTTTGGCTCAATAGCGAGTCTGACTGCTTCATCAAAATCTTTCGGAACATCAAGCTGTGAATACATTTCTTTTGGCTTCTGCTCTGTAACAAGCGGACCGAATAGCTTATCGATCTTAACCTCCGCCAGCGTAAGATTTTCAGGATGCGTATTTATCTCCCAATCGCTATCGTCCTTATCCCCGTGTCTCGAAAGAAGCCGATTTAATAAATGTTCTATCTCCTCTGCTTTAGCTCTCGGATCATCAGTCCAATCAATTTCGTCAAAGTTTATATCCGAGAATTCATCAATGATTCTCTTTCGTTTACCGGCAGCCTTTAACTCATCCTTATCGATATTCCTTTGTATATCCCAAACGTATTTTTGCAATTGTTCTATAACAGAAATTTTGGCAATATTCCCCCTAGTCGATTGAGGTCTAAACAAATATCTTATCCTCTCTACGAGCTCATCTGGTGTGCCTCGCGCTCCTGCAGAAAGCATTCCTTCAGGAAGCTCGTCATGAAGATATGTATCGATGATATGAGCTGCAGAACGTATTCTCTCGGTGTGTTCCACCTCGCCGATATCAAAAACAATTTGCTCATATTTTTGAATTCCTTCGTCGAATTGTTGTCGCTCTGTCTCACGTGACCCGCGACCTAAATTATCAATGACAGACAATGCTAACACAGCGCGTTCTCTTAATGGATCGCCTGCCACATCTATCGCCTCAACTTGTGTTCTGTAATGTTCTAAAGCAGCATTATCAATTACTGTTCCGTCAATAGCATCCTGCCTCAATTGATTCATGATATCTTGAACTCTCTGAACTCCCACTCCTACAACCGCATACCTTGCCGGATCAATTTCTGTCACCGCTACTTCTCTCGGGACGATAAGCGCCGCTTCTCTACGCAGTGATGATTCAGGATCCAATTCTGAAGGATTCTCTCTTTCTCTCTTTTCATATCTTTGTCTTGCTTTTTGCAAATTTATAATATTGTCACGAGGAGAAGATTCGTTTTCCTCAATATTCGGTTTCGCGTTTTTATCTATCTTTCTCTCTACTCCTTCTTTCTCAAAAATTTGTCTCTTGGCTGTTTTCTTCCAATCTTTCAACTCAACCGCCGATAATATCCCAAATGCTTGTTCTTGGGTATATCCAGATTCTATTAACTCTTGCAAGGCGTCAACGCCATCTCGAACTGTTTTCTCATATTCAGCAAATGTTCTCTGCAATGATTCATTAAGTACATGCTTCAGTGATTCTGCATCTTGGGGATTAAACCTTTTTATATCTTCATACGCAATTTGCTTTAACAAATTATCTAACTCTGTTTGTTTGTTAATTTTATATCCACTTGTCTGACCTGCTAACTGATCTTTAATCTGGTCAAAACTCTTCCCCTGTTTCGTATGCGCGAGAATTTCATCCTGAAGACCGATAAGTCGCAGAGCGAGAATACGCCTCATATATGTATCTGCCGCAACTCGTTTCTCTTCATCTGTTTCTGCCTTCTTTAATCTTTCCTGTAACACCGGTGTTTTTTCTCCTGATGCCTGCTCGACCAGAGGGAGTATATGACGATTGATTGCGTGTTGTGATTCATGGGCTATTATTTCAGCAATTATTTTCTTATCGTCTGTATCGCTCGTTGATACAATTACAACAGCATTTTCTAAATCCTGTTTTGCTACTGTCGGAAGCAGCATCCCTACGCTTTTGTCTTCGTATGCTTTTTCTTCCGGAGAAAGTTCTTTTGCATCAGGTTGTTTGTCCTCAATGGCTTTCAAATATTCCTTACGGTCTTTTATAATAAACAGAACTTCCATCGGACCAAATGCAACCTCGACGTCCGTAGCAGGTTCATACCCCATGACTTCTTTAAATAGCTTCCTCGCGCTCTCCGCATTCTCTTTCGCATCAGGATAATTCCGGCGAAGTTCTCTCACTTTCCCCTGTTTTTGAAGGAAGCTGTCAGTTACCTGCGCGATTGCTTGACGCTGATCATCGTCAAACCCGAAATGATCCGCATAAGCCGCAATGTGTCTGTCAATTCTCATTCGCAAGACATCGGTATTTGTATCCGTATTTGTGGAAATATCCGCGAGCAATCGTTTCTGAAGATTTGTCAGTCCGACTTTTTGATACGCGAGTTTCTCTTTAAATAGAGATGCTGCAGTCTCTCTCTCTGCATGTGATTTTTGTGAATGACTTATGTTATAAAGCTCCTGTCTCGGAGAAAATATTTCTCCCGGGAGAATGGCTGCTCGATGTTCTAATTGTTCCTTAAAATATGCTTGTTTCTGCGCCTCTTCCGCCTTTGCTTTCTCGCTATCGTTTTCAACGCCGATTGCTTTTTTCAGACTTTCTGAATTAATATGCTCTTTATTCTCGGCGTAATATCCCTTTACTTCTTCTTCAAATCGGTCAGGATCAATACTTGTCTTGTCCGCGTCGTGCTTCACCTTAACTGCCTGGCGTATTTCCTGTAAACCGGCGTTCGCAACCACCTGAACCGATGCATCTTTCGCGTATGTCTGGGAAAGTTTATGCCAGTTCAGATAACCCGCTTTCAATTTATTCGTATCCCATGATGAAAGAGGATTCGCGCTGACAGCTTCCGAAAAGAGAATTGATAAAGAAAGCGCATCCTGAAAACCCTGTCCTTTTAACGTATTTCCTTTATTAATGTTAAATGCCTGAAGTAATGCATTCCAAATCGCCTGCAGAATATTCGTTTTCTTGAGAGCTTCAGATTCATTTTTTATCTCATTTTTTTGTTCAGTAGCAACAGATGTATCCCCTTGATCTGAAGATTTAATGCCAACCAAACGCAATAATCCCTCCTTCGGTTCTTTACCGTAAACAGGATGATGAGTGTCCGACTCGACATGCGGTTTATCTCCTTCTGGTTTTGTTCTTACAGACGAACCATCTATTTCCGTTTCAACATGAGAATCAGTATTCATATATCTAGCATACGTTTTAGGCTCCGTCTTTGTCAAACGAGTTGTAACGAGCACTACTTCTTCTTTCATGGCCTGACTATACGCTCAAGGAGACTGTTCTGACTTGATATGAAGATGACAGGAAGGTAACAAAACATTCGTCATTCTGGCTTGTCCAGAATCTTTTAAATCCTGGATGCGTCTCTCCGCCAGCTGGCGGATCGCTTACCAGGATGACAGCTTTTTACGGAGTAAAAGTAAACCCGCGCCCTTTCACCGTCTGCAAATGGGTCGGTTTC
>CAZAIV010000014.1:0-2899 GCA_964485315.1 uncultured Gammaproteobacteria bacterium | reverse complement strand
GTTAAAATGCGGGAAAATGATATAAAAACATAAAATATATCACAGCGATCCAAGCAAGATAGTACCGAAAGCATACCGATAACTTTTTTTATAAAGAAGATATAATCCCCAAAAAATCATGATAAAACTGACCTCTTCTTTTACCGTAAGGCACAAAAGTATAAACAAAAAATATAGTTTAAAGCGTTTCTTTACAAAATAATAATATGCCCACAAGAAAAGAGGAGGGAAAAACATTATTTCATGAAAACCGTACGCATATCCAAATTGCAGTCCTCCAAATGACAGATACGCGGTAGCAAGCGCCAAACCGAGAAATTGTGATCCTAACTTTTCTTTAGCAGCCAGATATAAAGGAATTGCTCCAGAGACAACCGCAGCAGCTTGCAGATACACGAGAAGCGTTCCGCTTCGTGCTATCCAAAAAAACGGAACAAAAACGAAAAGGAACGGAGAAAAATGCTGTGACCACGCGTAACTTGGGATAGTAAAAGATGCAAGTTGCTCGAGTTCCATTCTAAAAAAATTTATATCAATTCCTTGTGACTTGAATGTAATAAACCGTGATGCGCTTATGAAGACCAAAAGGAGTGCATAGACAAAAATTGTTATCTTGAGAAGGAGTAGAAGGTATTTTTTTTGACCTGCATTAACTTTCTTTTTGTCAATCAAAAATGTGGTGCTAATAGCCGAGAACACAATACCTGCGATTGTAAAGATTATATAATAAAGTTCTACGTCATTGTTAACAGAATTTTTGAATGAAGAAGAGCCTGAGTAAAATGCTGAGTAAAGCAGAATGAATGGAAATGAAAGAAAGAGTAGTAGCGATATGCCGAGTATAAACCGAGATGGTTTCACGATATCCTTATAGTAACATATCGAGATAAATTATACTGATTTTTAATTCTATCTTGATTTCGTACAAGCTTTAATGAATTCTATGAAGATCGGATGAGGACGCAATGGTCGGCTTTTATATTCGGGATGACCTTGCGTCCCGACATAAAAAGGGTGTTCTGATTCAGGAAGCTCTATAATTTCAACTAAATTCTCTTTCGCCGATCTGGCAGCTATAACCAGCCCTGCTTTTTCAAAATCTTTGGCGAAATCATTATTAAATTCATAGCGATGTCTGTGGCGCTCACTTGTTAAACCCGTTTTCTCATCGATAAATGTATGGTATTTCTTATATATATCATAGACCCGGGTTCCTTTTTTTACGATCGCTTCCCATCCGCCTAGCCGCATGGTGCCTCCATAAGCCCTGCGTTTAACCAATTCTTTTTGCTCCGCTATAAAATGAATAACAGGATGTATGCTTTTCGGATCAATTTCTTCACTATTTGCATCTTTCCAACCCATTATGTCTCTTGCGAAAGCTATGACTGCTAACTGCATGCCAAAACATAGCCCTAAGTAAGGAATTTTCTCTTTCCTTGCGTATCCTGCTGCCGTAATCATTCCCTCAGTTCCTCGTTTTCCCCAGCCTATCGGAACGATAATTCCGTTTGGCCGTCCGATAATTTTCTCAGCATTTTTTTCCGTAACTTTCTCGGCATCTATCCAAACTGTTTTTACATCAACACTATTTTGCACTGCTGCATGATCAATCGCATCAAAAAGAGCAGCATAAGAATCTCGGATTTGATATTCTCCCGTACCGAAATATTTTCCCACAATTGCGATCGTAATTGATTTCGATTTCTTCTTTTTGACATCCGTAATATATTGACTCCATTTATCCAGTTTGGGTTCTTTTATGGAAAGTCCTAATTTTTGCATAATTCTTCGGTGTACACCTTGCTCTTTCAAAATAAGTGGAATCTCATAAACTGGAGAGACATCCGGATTAGAGATAATGTCTTCAGGATGCATGTTACAAAAGAGAGCGAAGCGATCCTTTCGTCTTTTGTCCAAATATCTGTCCGCTCTTGCGATCATAATATCCGGTTGAATGCCCATTGAATTTAATGTTCGTACCGATTGTTGCGCCGGTTTCGTCTTCGGTTCTCCCAAATGTGTTGGCGTAGGGACATACGTAACATGAATATGGATGACATCCCCGGGATTGCGAAGGGCCATGATTCGAGATGTTTCATAATAAAAAATATTCTGGTATTCTCCAGCTGTGCCTCCAAGTTCTATTTGAACGATATCTGCATCAGTTTTCTCAGCCAATAATTTAATTCTTCGAGCGATTTCATCAGTTATATGAGGAATAGCCTCTACGTCTTCTCCGTTGTATTCAAAGCGCCTTTCACGATCGATGACGGTCCTATAAATCTTTCCCATAGTGACGAAGTTCTCTTTCCCCATATCTTCATTGAGGAATTTTTCGTATGTCCCGATATCCATGTCACCTTCCGTACCATCTTCACAAAGAAATGGATCTCCATGCTCGATAGGATTGATCGTCCCTGCATCTAGATTGAGATAGTTTTCAAATTTTAGAGGGGCAACTTTGTATCCGGCTGATTTGAGGAGAAGAGCAATTGATGCGGAGGTTAAGCCTTTTCCTATTCCGGAAATGACGCCTCCTGAAATAAAAATGTATTTTGTTCGTTTTAATTTACGGGGCACGATTAATATTAACAAATTAGAAACTCCCCGTCAATTAGCAAAATAGTAACTGCTCACTGGACGTCATTGCGAGCGAATGAAATGTGAAATGAGCGTGGCAATCTACGTAGTATCCGTAAACTGCAGGGGGATTGCTTCTTTGCCAGTTGGCGGATCGCTATGACGTGTTTTAATGACGTCCAGTGAGCACTTACGCACATGAAGAGATTAGTGTCAAGAGCGGGATACGAGAGTCGAACTCGCTTCTATTCCTTGGGAAGGAATCATACTACCGGTGTACTAATCCCGCAATTATGTCCTCATTTGATTATTTATT
>CAZAIV010000013.1:0-2659 GCA_964485315.1 uncultured Gammaproteobacteria bacterium | reverse complement strand
TCCTGGTCCTAACAGAATCACATCTGCCTCCTGAATATAATTTTCAATATCCATCTGCGTGATCACAATCCCGTTTCGGAATAACTCTTTCTGTTTCTGGACAATTTCGTTGTTCTCAGGAACAGATGCGAAAAAGACCATGTCCACGATTCGTGAGGCAATTTCCAGCGCCCATAATGTCGATGCGTGGAATAAATGTGAGCCGCCGATAAGTAATAATTTCCCATTTTGGCCTTTATGAGAACCAGGTGCAGGATGGTATAAATTTTTTAGTAATTCAGTGTTAAATGTGTCCATAATAATAAAATTACCAATAACCCAATAGGCAAATACTACCAATCAATAAAGAAATAAAAAATACAAAATATTGAAAATTAATTATTCTGTATTGATTTGTTTATTGGTAGTATTGGAGTATTTGTTTATTTTCCTACTAATTCTATCACTTTTGCCATTTTTTTAAACTTCCCTTGAATAAACTCCTCATGCGTTGTCGTGATAATCGTCTGCTGTTTCCCGATCATATCAGAAACAAGCTGAATATGAGATGAATCAAGCTCGGAAAAAATATCATCGAGTAATAATATTGGCTCTGTTTCCAAATGTTTTTTCATATAATCAAGCTGCAGCAATTTCAATTGCAGTACTACCAACCGCTGCTGTCCCCGAGATGCAAACGTCTTCACAGACCTAGACGATGGATTATGGATCATAGAAGATCGTGGTTGATAATGGAGAATGGAGGATGGATCTTCTATCTTCAAGCCTCTAGCTTCTACATCTACCTTCAATTTTCTATTATCTATCATCTCCGTCATTTGTATCCCAACCTCGTCTCTATGCGGGCCAACCAATGTCACATAAGCTCCCATTTCCGCCTGTCTATATTTTTCCAGCCGTTCTTCTGAAATAACACTATGATCATACACTGCATGAAACGGGAAAATAGTATGCGTCTGCGCATTCATAAAGTCGATAACCTCCTGCCTCTTACTGTGTATGTATGAGCCCGACATAATAAGGAGTTCGTCCCAATATTGAAATTGCTGCTCATTTCGATATCCTGTTTCTCTTGTATGCTCAAGCAATGCGTTTCTTTGGCGTAATGCTTTCATGTAGGTATATAAGCTTCGCGCATATTCCTTATCGACTTGTTCCAACAGCTCATCGAGAAAATTCCTCCGTTGACTTGGACTGCCGCTAATAATACTTAAATGCATTGGAGTAAAAAGCAAAACAGGTAAATGCGTGGCAAAGTCTATTCGTCGTTTAGTAACGCCATTCACAAAATACCGCCTCCCAGCCCGATGCCTTTCCGACTCCGCGGTAATTAACACTTCCAACGCTATACTCTCACTAGACGGTAGATGATGGATTATAGAAGATCGTGGTTGATAATAGATTGTAGATAATGGATCTTCTATCCTCAAGCCCCTATCTTCTACCTCTGCCTTCAATTTTCTACTATCTATTGTCAAAGATTCGTCTAGTATCCTGTTCTCCTTAGTTTCTTCCGCCGTTCCTTTTATCCTGGCAAACTCTTCTCCAAACCGGATCAATTCTTCTTCCTGATCCGTTAAGAAACTTTTCCCTGTTGAAAGAAGGTGAATACTGTCCAACAAATTTGTTTTTCCCGCGGTATTCGGGCCAACTATAACTGTTGTTTGAGAAGAAAATAGAAAATTTGCTTGAGTATAGTTGCGAAAATTTTGCAGAGAAAGAGAAGAAAGCAACATAATTTCTAATTAACCTAATTTCTAATTGATCTAAGAATAGTATAATCCAAATTATAGGTCAATTAGGTAAATTAGTATAATTAGATCAATTTTCGATGGTCGTTCCGACAAATGGTTTTCCTTCAAAAAAGTTTTCCAGGTTAGTAAAATCCTTGCCGAGAACCGTTACTTTTATGCCCAACTCCTGTCCGCGTTTCGCGGCAATCGGATCAAATGGAGCATTCATGCCCGGACTCCACCTATCTCCTATAATTTTGCGGAAATCTCCCCATGAAATGTGATCAATCGGTTTTGCATCGGGATAAGCTTTCGGATCTTTATCATAGACTCGGGTAATATTACTCATGTTCACTACCGATGAGACATGGTAATCCTCGCAAAGAAGCGTGGCGCAGTAATCTGTCGACCATCCCGGCTTCCAACCCGCTGCCACCACCACAGGTTCCGGAACTTTACGGATAATTTCATAATGCTTAATCAGATTTGGGTGTGCAATGTCACGGAAAACTGCTCGAACGAGCTGCGCATTCAAGCGTGTGGAATGGATGCCCAGCCAGTCAAGATCATCGTCTGTTAATTTATGTCCTATAACTTCCTGAGCAGCCTGCTGATAATGTCTGGCTGTATATCCTCCCCCTATTTCCAAAAAAAACTGGCGATTCTTGTTTTTCGCCAGTTGTGTGCGGACAAAGTCATTGAGACCTTTAAGAAAATGGGTGTCAATACCGCCTTCGGGAACCAAAAGCGATCCTCCTACCGAAATGATAACCTTGTCAGAATAGTTACTCCCCATAAAAAAGGCACTTGAACAAGCTATAAGCGCCAATCTCGATCATAACACAGCAAAAGGGAAAAGACAACCCTTTGGGGATCCGGTCAATATTCGGAATGTCTACGCTCTCGATACTATTCTCCCCATATCC
>CAZAIV010000012.1:0-11569 GCA_964485315.1 uncultured Gammaproteobacteria bacterium | reverse complement strand
ATGAATATTATGAGGATGGAATACTAGAGTCTGGAAAACCCCTTGATCAGCAATAATGTCTTCAGACAGTCCTGCTCATGTCTCACGTGGAACAAGAAGGCGAGCATTTTTAAATCCAAATATCGTAGATATATCGGATATAAACTCTGGATCAACTGCTCTCGGAAGTAAGACGACTTTATTGTCACCTTTCCACATAAAATCCATATCTGCTTCGTCAATATCTGCTTCGATAAATTCGGTTTTAACTGCTTCTGGAATAAATCTATCGACTGGAGAAAAGAACTCTCGATCATTTCCAACAACAACAGTTCTTATTGGTCGCCTTGTAGTTCTAGCTGAAGTTGAAGGGTGTACTAAAGTTTCTGCCTGAGGTGGGATTGATTGTTGTTCTTTTGATTGCCCTGCCATCTGGAAATCTTAACAGGCAAGATTTAAGAAGTCAAGGATGGTCTAGCTGAGCCACTGTAGATAATCGAAGCTGCAGGTGGATCAGGAGACTTTTTACTTCACAGTAATCTTATCATCAGTTGCCGCAAGTTCAAACCACATATGACCTCGGTTAAATTGTACTTCGCTTCCGGTTGCATCAAATATCTGTGTTCTTGCCGTACGAGTTGCTTTTTTCCAAGTACCCTTAATTTCTTTTCCGTCCATAAATATATATGCTCTGCCCGTGCCTAATGTTCCATATAAATTATGCAGATTGTTCTCGTATCCATCATCTGCCGACCGCAGTGTTTCAAAAAGGACAATAACATCTTTAGCGGTTAATTGTTTATTTGTATCACGATCAATATGCGGCGCTCCGCCATCATCTCTCAAGTATGAATCGGTATTTTTATCATATTTCCAGTTAACGATGTAATCGTTATATCCTCCGAACGGCACTGTAATTGACTGCGCAGTCGGATTAGCTGCAGGAGAATCATCCTTAAATGAATATTTGACAAAGCTGGTATCCCATGACTGACCGGACTTATCAACGTCAGACAGACCACGGTTTGCTTTCGCGTAATCCCATAATTTCGTCGTCGTTGAATACATCGTATGCTCTGTGGCAACAGGATGGCCCTGTCGTGTCTCATCTCTCCAGTACACGGGGTAACCAATGGCAAACTGATTTAAATCATTATAACTTCCCCAGCCGTAATCATCAATTTGCCCCAATGCGTTAGCCGGCCCCGGCGTATTTGCGCCGCCGACGTGCGCATAGAGCGGGTAAGCGCCATATTCAGATATATAATCGAGAAAATATGTCCGAGCGGATCTCACCGGCCCGACGATCCCCGCGTCCTGGCAATAATATACATTCATCGTTCTGGTAATACCGCCTTCTGCTATCGCTTCATACGTCACATCTGCAAAGGAAATTCCTGATTGCGGACGGGCATCAACTTCGTTTTCAATCATAACTCCCAACGGCCGGTGTCCTTGCCACCAAGTTGCCTGATCCTGTCCATACAGAACGCCGCTCAATGGACATGGCTGTGTTTTCGGCGCCGATCTGTTGAAAGTTAGCGCGTCAAATTCACCTTGCTTTTTTTGTGCCGTTTGCAATGCGACTTGTGTTTGTTGTTGTTGCTGCTGTTTGGTCCCGTTTGAAAAAAATGCATACGATCCTACAGCAGAAATGATATACAAAATCAGCCCAATAATAATATAGATTAATTTTTTGTTATCCATGATGAATTATGTGCGTCGGATTCCTGTTTTTGTAGTAACCATCTATCAATTTCTCTTTGCCAAATCAATTGCCTTCTTTTCTTCAGTCGACAGCTCGTGTTCGACACCCTTGCCGTCTTCAACCCGTTTTGCATACCAACGCGTCCCCGACCTTGAATAAAGGCCTGATATAACTATACCAGTATTTTGGTCATTAAGTAAAGCGAGAATAAAACTCTGGTCTCCTCCTGTATCCTTAAACGGATTAAAGCGAAGGAGTCCGACCTTTTGAATATAAAACTTTTCATCTTCCTGCAGTATCTGCGTTTGTTTTTCCAAATGAAGCAGATGCTTCTTTGCGTCTCGTATATCCATCATAAGATTGTCCAGAATCGCCTGCAGTGTCCTGCTGTTCGTTCCCTCTGTTAACCGGTTATAATGCGCGTGCAGCTGCCAAAGAAAATATGTGTTCCCAAGCAACCAGAGAAAAAGAACAAGCAAAATAATAGAAAAAATCATAAGTAATTTTAAATTTTTAACTTTTCATTTTTAACTTATATTATGTTAGCCTCTTGACAGGCTCACTGTCAATAGTGTACTCTAGCCTCTATCATGGCTAAGAAACGAAAGACTCTTGAGCAGAAGAAACGGACAGATCTACGGCATCTACCCACAGCAATAGAACAAACTATATCAACTTCATCAACCTATTCATTAAAAGATATTGCTTCACCCTTATCTCCCGCGCAGAATCACACAGCGAAGCCTGAGAGTATGATAGGACGCGTGAATAATACGACAACCGCCATTGCTTATCGTTATGCAGTTCCCGATCTTCGTAGAACGTTTTTTACAACTCTGGCTATTGTTCTCGCTCAAATTGTACTTATCTTTATTATACATACATAAGGTTTACATAATTTCATGTTGTATTCTTGCCAAACCATACATAATTCCGATTGGATGCTTTATCTGACGAGATCATTATATCTTTTGTTGTGAAGGGGGGTGATTTTTATATGGCAAGTGCGACAATGTATTGCGTGAAATGTCGAGCGAAAAGAGACGTGGAAAATCCAGAGCACGTCACGATGAAGAACGGCAAACCAGCAATGAAAGGGAAATGCCCAGTTTGCGGAACAGCAATGTTCAAAATTGGCGCAAAGTGATCCGAAGGGATCTTATGATCAATAAAAACCCCGCTGCAAAGTGGGGTTTTTGTGTCTTATGGTTATTTTCCGGCGTAATGGACTAATTTGTACACTTTCACGACGGACACATTCCATACATCTGCGATTTGTGCCCTGCCGAACCCTGCAATTTCGAACTCCGCAACTCCTAACGGATGGCAGTTAATGTCTTCGCACACGACAAAGAGTTGTTGTGTAACGGTTTTTCTCTGCGGATCATTCATTGTGTTGTCAATCATTACCGGATTATCATTTGCCAGGGAAAAGAAATATCGATATGCGAAATCCGAGTTTCCGGACGAGATCATGGCAAAATTAAATGGTTGATGATTGGTTTTGGACAGGACAAAATCCGCAATTGTCTGCATCTGCTTTTTCTGCTGATTTCCCGGGTATTGCAGTGGATTAAGTGAAAGCGCATACCCGAAAAGCGCTAGGAACAAAACGATCGCACATGCGCTCGACAATGGCCGCCATCTTTTACTTTGAATCAAAACTTGGAAGAACATACCGAAAATAAGAAATGGCAGAGGAAACATAAATTCGAAGTAGTAATCATTGATCGGTTTATGATAAAAACTAAAAAGGACAATGCCGAAAAATAGCCACAATCCAAGCATCCAAACAAAGAGCTTATCTTTCACAAACCGAAGTGAATATATGGCAGAAAGAGAAAGAACAACGACAGAAAAACCTGCAATCATGAGAAACGAATTCGAATATAGATGAAAATTGTTTGGTGTGGGATATGAAAAGATAAGGTGACCAAACAGGCGGAAGAAAACATCGCTAATCGTTTGCCACGGAGTTATATGTGTTATATCCGTTGCAGTCGGATCCCCATGAAGGATAAAATTAAAAATTGACCTTGTGTTTTCAAAGTTGTGGCGAAGTTCAAAAAGAATAAAGAGAGAGAACCCAACTAAAAAACCAAAGAAAAGCAAAACATATTGCTTGATAAGTAAAAACAATGTCGAAAATTTTATATCAAAATACTTATGAAACAAATTTGCAATCAATACAAAAAAGAAAACTGTTACACCGGCAAATACTTCTATATAATGCAGCTGCAGCGACATTCCATACAAAACTCCGGTCAAAAAAAACAATCGCAACGACTGTTTTTTCACTGCTTTATACAAACAGTAGAGTGTCGCCAATGTAAAAAGAGGCATCGGATTCGGATTCCATGAGGAATGTGAATATGTAAGTACAAGGGGAGATACCGCATAAAGGCTTGCTGCGGTAATCGCTGCCACTGTTCCCATAAACTTTTTGGCGAGATAAAAAATAAGCCAAACTGTAATGACGCTTAATATCGCAATCATGATCGCGGGACCAACCGGATTCAAGCGCCAAAGCCACAAGAAAGGCACCATCATATAGTAATAGAGAGGGCCGACATAGAAATCTCCTGCGGACGATCTGGGACCTAACAATGTGAGATGTCCTTCGAGTATCCCCTTCACGACTAACGCGTCTCTTCCCTCATCTCCGAGAAACGTCATGTAATGTGAGATGTGGTACAACCGCAAAAATGCGGCAACAAGGAGGATGATAACCAATATAATTTGTTCTTTATATTTTTTCAACAATGTAATTACGATCATGTCTGTACAGTAACACAATTTAGAATCTAGAACGAACCACCTCGCGGCAAGCCGCGGAGAAAGACCCTAATACAGATTCTAAGTTTCTTTTTTTAAATACTGTGTTTTCCAGATAATTTTATTATAGATTACATAATTCAGCGGTATGACCAAAAGTATAATCGCCGGAATAAGAATAACTATCCTGGTTTTAAGTTGATATCCGGCCAAGATAACGTTTGCCCCCAAAAATCTTTCAGCAACCCATACTGCAACAACCTGAATAAGAATTGAGCCGAGTGAAGCAATATTAAATTTAATTAATTTTATCCAAAAGTTTGAACTTTCTTTAATATGATGTGTATCCTTAAATGTCCAATAATGATTAATTAAAAAATTAGAAATAATTGCGCTTTCTGCCCCGATGCCTACAGCAACCGAATCAGGAAAATGCAGTAAACGAGCAGACCCTTCCTGGGCCAATAGCTGAACTATGAATCCCGTTCCTCCGACGAATAAAAATTTGATTATCCGTTTTGAATCGTCAATTCGCAGCCGAAGCACTACATATAATGACTCGAATGACTCCTTCTTACTGATTTTACTCACTCCTTCTTTCCGTTCGTAAAATTGAATCGGCACCTCTTTCACTTTCGCACCCAACCCGATAACATCATGCAGAATATGCAACTTATAAGCAAAATGTTTCGAGTATAAATGTTCGAGATCGACTTTCTTCAGAAATTCGGTTTTCGTTAACTTAAGCCCGGATGTCATGTCATGAATCGAAAAATTCCACCAGACAATGCGGGCTACCCAATTACCTACCTGACTCAATAACTTACGATCAAATCCCCATTCTTTCGGAATAGAGCCCCCGGGAACATAACGGCTGCCGATGATGTAATCATATCCCTCGTCCACTGCCGCAACCAAACGGGGAAGATCATGCGGATCATGCTGAAAATCGGCATCAAATTCGATAACCGCACCTGCCTCTAATTCTTCCATCGCATATCGCATAGCCCGTGCATATGCTGCTCCCAACCCTTCCTTCGTTCCTTCCAGCAAATGAAGATTCTTGTATTCTTTCATGTACGTTTCCACAACTTTACGGGTACCGTCGGGAGACGTATCATCTGCTACCAGGATATGCATTTCATGGTTTTCAATCCGGGGGAAAATTGCTTTCTCCAAAACAGGAATCATTTTCTCTATGTTGGATTTTTCGTTATATGTAGGGATAATAATAATAATTTTCATAAAAAACTGTCATTCTGAGCCGCGTCAGACGCAGCGAAGAATCTATATCTCTATTCGATCCTTCTTTTACTCATGATGACATATTTTTAAAATATGTAATAATTTTCTGCAATCCTTCCTCCAGTGAAACTTTAGGCTCCCATCCAAGTAATTCTCTCGCTTTGGTAATATCTGCCCGTCTCATTTTCGGATCATCTTCAGGAAGTTCTTCGCTGAAAATAATCTCACTTTGTGCATGTATAATCTCTTTTATACGGGTAGCATACTCCAAAACAGTATGTTCTTCGTCTGATCCGATGTTGATAATCTGTCTTCGCGTATTCGGTTTAAACATCAAACGGAGAATTCCTTCAACCGTATCGTCAACATAGCATAAAGATCTGGTCTGACTACCGTCACCAAAAATCGTAATCGGTTGACCGCTGAGTGCTTGATTAATAAAAACAATAATCATTCTCATGTCTTCTTTGTTCATCCGAGGCCCGTATGTATTAAAAATACGAACGATCCGCCCGTCAACATTTCGTTCGCGCCAAAAATATGAAGTGATTGTCTCTCCGAACCGCTTTGCTTCATCATACACGGAACGCGGGCCTGTTGTTGAGACATTCCCCCGATACGTTTCTTCCTGGGGATGCTCAAGCGGATCGCCATATACTTCAGAGGTCGAGGCAAAAAGAAATTTGGTTTTGTACTTTTCACAAAATTTCAATAATTCATATGTGCCAACTGTGTTCACCATCATAGTTTCCAACGGAAGTTTGTGATAACTAATAGCGCTATGATGATTTGGCGAGGCGGGAGAAGCCAGATGAAAGACATACTGTGCGTCTACATTTTCAGGTAAAGGTTTCGTTACATCGTGATTGATAAATTGGAAATTGGGATTTTGTTTCAAACATGCAATGTTTTGCTCACTGCCGGTTATAAGATTATCAACCGCAATTACTTTATAACTCATTTCCAATAAACGCTCACAAAGATGCGAGCCTATAAATCCCACTCCTCCTGTTACTATTACTGTTTCCATTACACTATTGTACATGAAAATCAATTGTTGAGAAAGATCCCCGATATGTGATAAAGTATAGTTGCATCTAGTATCTAGAATGTAGTATCTAGTGGAGCACGCATTTTCTAGATACCAGATACTAGATTCCATATACTAAAACTTATGGCTAAAGCTCTCATTATCGGCGTTTCATCTCAAGACGGCTCGTATTTGGCCGATTTTTTGCTTGAGAAAGGATACGAAGTCATTGGAACAATTCGTCACTCAACGAATTTTTATCATGAAAACAGCCAACATTTATATGGCAAAATAGCAATCGAAGCCGTTGATTTGATTGACAGCGGCAGTGTTGCCAATGTAATACGAAAATATAAACCTGACGAGATTTATAACATCGCTTCTCAATCAATTCCTGCAGACAGCTGGACACAACCTTTTTACACCGGAGAAGTTACGGCACTGGGACCTGTCCGTGTTATGGAAGAAGCCAGACATTTCGCACCGAATGCGAAATTTTATCAGGCAACTTCCCGCGAAATCTTCGGAAATATAAAAGCAGAGTCTGCCAATGAATCCACGCCGATAGACGCAAACAACCCGTACGGAATAGCAAAAGCTTATGCACACATGATGATGCGTTGTTACCGTGAATCATATAATATGTTTACTTGCGGAGGAATACTATTCAATCATGAATCTCCCCGGCGAGGACTCCATTTCGTTACAAGAAAAATTACAGCAGGCGCAGCGTGTATAAAAAATCACGTAAAAAATCCTCCTATGAATGAAACGGGAGAGCCACTGATTGGTAGTGACGGCAAATTACACGTAGGATGGCTTGATTCTCAGCGCGACTGGGGATATGCGAAAGAGTATGTAGAAGCCATGTGGATGATGCTGCAGCAGGATAAACCTAAAGATTATGTCATCGGGACCAATACCACGCATTCTGTCCGCGATGTCTGTAAAGTCGCTTTCGATCATATCGGATTACATTATGAAGATTATGTGGTAGAAAGCGAGAAATTTTTCCGCCCGACTGAAATTAAAGAATTGAAAGGAGATTATACGCTGGCAAAAAAGGAATTGGGATGGGAACCGAAAACCTCATTTGAAGATCTCATCAAACTCATGGTCGACGCCGATCTTGAAAGATTCAAATAAAAATTAAGGATCAATAATTGATTTTGAATCTCATTATCTGGTCATCCTGAGCTTAGCGAAGGATCTCTGAACTTGTTTCAGATAGTTTTTATTTCTTTAAATTCAGGGTTAATCGATTTAACTAATTCTAACTTCTTCTTCCTTGTCCAACCTTTGATTTTTTTCTCAGCTGTAATTGCATTATAAACACGATTAAATCCCTCACGATATATAAGCTTGTTTATGTTATATTTTGCTGTAAAACTAGACAACGTCTTAAGAGAGTGCTCTTGTATTCTTCGAGCAAGATCATTTGTTACCCCAACATATAGAGTGTTTGATTTATTTGTGAGGATATATACGTAGTATGACATAATATCCTCTCAGACAAGCTGAGAGATTCTTCACTTCGTTCAGAATGACATTTTATATTTCTTAAATATACTCTTAAACTTCTTTTCTCCAAAATTCCAGCGTGTCTTGCAACGTTTTTTCAATCGGGATCTCCGGCTTCCAGCCGGTTAAATTTCTGAATTTCGCCGCATTGCAAACCATATCAGGAATGTCGTTCGGACGGGATAAGGATTCATCAAACTTCACTTCAATTTTCGTCTGAGAAAACGACAATAAAATATGCAATAAATCACCTATTTTATATGATGTACCGCTGCCGAGATTATAGACTTCTCCTGCTGTCCCTTTCTCCATAAGCAAGCTGTACGCCCGTACCATATCCCGCACATCGGTAAAGTCGCGCTTAGAATCCAGATTGCCAACTGTTAAAATCGGCTCATTCTTCCCTTTTTCTATTTCAGCAATTTTTTTGGAGAAAGCAGAAATAACGAAATGGTCAGATAAACGCGGGCCCGCATGATTAAAAGGACGTACACGGATAATAGGCATTCCGTACGCATTGAAATACTGCAACCCCATAAAATCCTGTGTAATTTTGGAAACGTCATACGGCGTGTCCGGAGAAAGAGGAACCTCTTCATCAACCGGCAAATCCCTTGGTTTTACTCTGCCATATACCATGCCCGATCCAATGACTAACACTCGCGTTGAGAATAGCTTTTGTTCACGAAGCGCTTCCAAAAGATATAACTGCGCATTAATATTATTTGATAAAAAACTTGCCGGATCTTTTAAGCTTTCCGCAGTCGAAGGAAGCGCCGCAAGATGATACACTTGTTCAGGTCGAATAGCGGCAATTATATGCCGTGCCGTCTCAAAATTCGTTAAGTCAATTTTTTCCAGTTGTACTTTGTTTTTAATCGAGGCAACGTTTTCCAAACTTTTATCCGTAAGATATGTTCCGTAAACTTGCGCTTCCGGCCGAGTCGCAACTAAATGCTCTGCCAGAAAACTGCCGGCGAAACCCGTAATACCGGTGATTAAAATTTTTTGCATAATGACAACTTCTATCTTCCAACCCCAATATACTTAAACCCAAGCGCTTTCATTTTCTGCGGATCATAAATATTTCGTCCGTCAATAATGACCGGTTCTTTCATAAGACTTTTTACTTTCCGCAAATCAGGGTCTTTAAACTCATTCCATTCCGTTAAGACTGCAAGCAGCGAAACATCTTTTATCGCGTCATACGGATTGTCAAAATAGGTAATTCTGTCCTGGAAAACACTTTTAGTCTTTTTCATTGCCTCAGGATCATAGACGTTAATCATAAAACCTTCTTTCAGAAGATCTTCTATAATATAAATCGCCGGAGCTTCTCTGATATCGTCCGTATTTGGCTTGAAACTGAGTCCCCAAACAGCAACATGCTTCTCCTTCATGTTATCAAGAATTTTGTGCAAGACGTTTTGTCGAGCATCATAATTAACCTTATCAACTCCTTCTAAAAGCATTGTATCAATGCCGAGAGATTTGCCGATTTGAATCAGCGCTTTCGTGTCTTTGGGAAAACATGATCCGCCATATCCAACGCCCGGATTCATAAATACGCGTCCGATACGTTTATCAAGACCCACCGCGTCCAGAACGGATTCTACATTTGCGCCTGTTTTTTCACTATACAACGCAATAAGATTTGCAAAAGAAATTTTGGTCGAAAGCATTGCGTTCGCTGTATATTTGATAAGTTCTGCCGACGCGAGATTGGTCACTATTTTTGAGGCTGCTATCGGTTCATGCAGTCGAAGAAGAAGGTCAATCGCCTGCTGAGAATCGGAACCGATAACGACTCTGTCCGGATTCATTGTATTTCCAACTGCAGTTCCCTGGCTTAAAAACTCAGGGCAGGATGCGATCGCAAATTCCGCGTCTTTCGGTTTTACGCGTTCAATAATTTCGGCAACTTTTTTATTCGTCCCGATGGTAACCGTACTTTTACATGAGACGACGGTAAATCCCGCTTTCAAATGTTTTCCTATCTCCTCTGCAACGGCAAAAACAGCTGATAGATCCGCGGCACCTGAGTTTTGCGGAGGGGTGCCGACGGCAATGAAAACCACATCCGATGACTTCACTGCTTCTTCATAATCTAATGTAAAATGAATCCTTCCTGCTTGGAGATTTTTTTTCAATAATTCTTCAAGACCCGGTTCATAGATAATCGGGTCTCCTTTTTTCAACCTTTCGATCTTTTCAGGCGTGTGTCCGACAACCCAGACGGTATTCCCAAGACTTGCGAATACCGCTGCGGTTACTAGTCCAACATACCCGTGACCGACAAATGCAATTGTCATAAAACTTACATCATTTTACCATTTTCCTTCATGCTATAAAAGTCCCATCTGCTTCTTTATCATCCGCAATCCTTCCTGAAAAGAATGCATGTTTATTCCTAATTGTGTCAACTTATCAATATTTAAACTCGAATCAAGCGGCTCCCATGGTTTTCCATTTAAAAATTCCTTTCGTGTCGTTTTGCGAATCAAATGGGCGTCCAAATCAAATGTTTGCGCAACTAACTTTGCAGCATCATAAATACGAATCGATTCACTTCCTGTTGTATGATAGATTCCAACCGCATTTTTCGTTAACAACGAATCAAGAGCAAGAGCAATATCATCAATAAATGTCGGGGTGATAATTCGGTCAACAATTGCGGAAAATTGTTTTTTTTCCGATAATAACCACTGAAAAATTCTCACAAAATCTTTTTTGGGGAAATCTGCTCGATATGGATATGCGATGCGCAGAATAAGCCAAGGTGAAGAAATCGATTGAACCCGTTTCTCTCCTTCACATTTCGTTTCACCATACCAATTAACCGCGTATGTTTTATCTGTTTCTCTATATCCGCCATTTGGAATATTTTCGCCGTTAAAAACCAAATCCGTTGAAAAATAAATAAGTTTTTTTCCGCTTTTCTCACACGCTTTTGCAATATTGTCAGTTCCGATGACATTGATTTGCCATGAGGAACTCTTTTCGCCCAAATCTTTTTCTTTCTCTGCTTCTTTCACGTCTGTCATTGCGGCAAGATGCAAGACAATGTCTGCATCTGATGAGAGAATTGCGTTTGTAATCTGGTCTTTATCCGTAATATCTACTCCGCCAGATCTGCTTACATTTTGAAATGAATGTTTGTCTTGCAAAAGCGCGACGATCCGCGAACCGATTAAACCGTTCAATCCTGTTCCTAAAATTTTCATAAGGATTTATTTTTTGTCATCCCTAGCGGCAAACCAGGGATCCACGTTTTCTTGTTAATTGGATTCCCGCCTTCGCGGGAATGACAA
>CAZAIV010000011.1:0-2098 GCA_964485315.1 uncultured Gammaproteobacteria bacterium | reverse complement strand
CAAGAAACATATCTGAATGTAAAAGGCGATACGAATTTATTGTTAAAAATTAAAGAGGGTTGGGCTTCTTTGTTCGAACCGAGAGCAATTTTTTATCGTCATGAACAGAAGTTTGATCATTTCAGGATCGGTATCGCCATGGTTGTTCAGCAGATGGTAGAGTCGGAAAAATCAGGTGTCATGTTTACCATTGATCCGGTAACAAATGACAAGACAAAAATTGTTATTGAAGCGATTTACGGATTGGGAGAGATGATTGTGCAGGGACAAGTGACGCCTGACCACTATGAAGTGAATAAAGCGGATTTACATATCATGAAGAAAAACATCGTGATGCAGGATGTCTGTCTGAAAAAAGTCGGCACGGAAAATAAGGAAGTCAAATTAAACAAAGCGGAAGGAAGTAAACAGAAGATAACGGATGAGCAGATTAAAACATTGGCTGAATTAGGAAAAAAGCTGGAGAAACATTATTATTTCCCGCAGGATTCGGAATGGGCAGCACAGAACAATAAAGTTTATATAGTCCAGACTCGGGCAATTACGACATTCACGAAAGAGAAGCACGCTGAGGAAAATAAATCGGCGCAGAATATCCACAGAAAAACAATTTTAACCGGTTCTCCCGCATCTCCCGGAATTGCGAGCGGTCCGGTCAAGGTTATTCACTCACCAAAAGAGATTGATAAGATTATGCAAGGTGATGTCATGGTCGCGCCGCAAACGAATCCCGATTTTGTTCCCGCTATGAAAAAAGCAATCGCAATTGTTACAGAAAAAGGCGGGAGGACATCTCATGCAGCGATTGTTTCCCGTGAACTCGGCACCCCTGCAGTGGTGGGCGCCGAAAATGCGACTGAAGTTTTAAAAACAGGAAACGTCGTGACAGTAAATGGTAGCTTGGGAGAGGTGTATGAAGGCGCTTATATCGCTGCGGGAAATGCTCCGGTTCATCAATTTAACCAAACGCTGAAAACCGCGACGAAGGTATATGTCAATTTGGCAGAACCGGAACTTGCTGAAAAAACTGCCCAAAGGAACGTAGACGGAATCGGACTCCTTCGTGCGGAATTTATGATGGCCGGTATCGGAGTACATCCGAAAAAGATGATCAGAGACGGAAAGAAAAAAGAATTTATTTTTCACCTTGCCGACCAAATGGAAATATTTTGCAAAGCATTTGATCCCCGACCGGTCATTTACCGGGCAAGTGATTTTAAGACAAATGAATATAGGGGGCTAACGGGCGGGAAAGATTTCGAACCGATTGAATCAAATCCGATGCTGGGCTACAGAGGCGCATTTCGATATGTCCATGATCCAGAAGTGTTTGAGCTGGAATTAGAAGCAATTAAAATTGTGAGAAATAAAAGAGGCTTTAAAAATTTATGGATGATGATACCGTTTGTCCGCAATGTCCGCGAGCTGATTGATGTAAAGAGAATTATTTCAAGCGCCGGAATCTATCGGTCACCGACATTTAAACTTTTCATGATGGTAGAAATTCCGAGTAATGTTATTTTGCTTGATCAATTTATTGAAGTAGGAATTGATGGAGTATCTATCGGATCAAATGATTTAACAATGTTGCTTCTCGGAACGGATCGAGATAACAGCGAAGTTGCTCATGAGTTTGATGAACAAAATGAAGCGGTACTCTGGGCATTGGAACGTGTTATTAAAACCGCTCAAAAGCACAAAATTTATGCGTCAATTTGCGGGCAGGCGCCAAGCTTGTATCCGAATTTATTGGAAAAACTTGTCAAGTGGGGAATCACAAGCGTCTCTGTGTCCCCTGACGTGATCGACAGTGTCCGCGAGCATATTTCTCATATCGAAAAAAAGATGTAATGGATAAAAAATATACATCTGATTATTTTAAAAAACTTCATGATTCGGCGACCTGGTTTGGCGGCAAAAGTCTGAATGCTGCTTATAATGCTCTTGATCGAAATTTGGAAAACGGAAATGGCAATAAAACTGCTTTGATTTATGAAGACGAGGGCGGAAAAGTAACGACATTCAGCTTTTTCGATCTTGTCAAAGGTTCAAATAAAACTGCAAATTATCTTATCAACAAAGCAGGAATTAAAAAAGG
>CAZAIV010000010.1:0-6806 GCA_964485315.1 uncultured Gammaproteobacteria bacterium | reverse complement strand
GGTCAGGGGTATGACGAAGTTTCGTTGAGTTACCCAAACACCATTTCGAAATCCCGCGTTTTTTATATTTGCCGGGAGAGCCTCAGAAATAATGACCGCCTCATCTGCATTAATTGCCCGTTTATCTCCTTTCAATTTATCAATCCATGGTTCACTCCAGGTTTTGGTGTTTTTCAGTTCCCAGATAATTTTCCCGGCATAGTTGCCGTTACTATCCCACACTTCCTGAATGATATCTCCGCCCTTAATCCCCTTGCCGACCGGCATAATCTTATCGTGCGGATATTGCTGGGTAAGCAGTTGCTCAAATTCCAATTCAAATGCTTCTCCTTGTGCCTGCTGTGAACCTTGTTGCAATTTCCGTCTCATTTCTTCCACTTCTTTTAATGCATCCTGTACCTGTTTATCTTTCTCTAAAAGTTTAGAATGTTGTTCTTCTTCCGCTTTTTTCTGCGCATCGAGTTTGATTTGCTCTCGTTCCTGGTTTAATTTTTTTTCAGTTTCCAATGCTCTTGCATTGTCTTTTTCTTTGAGTTCACGCAGCGACTTCATCAAGCCCAAAATCTCTTCCTGTTGTTTTCTGTTTTGATCCTTCGCTTCTTTTGCTTCGTTTTCTTTATCTTTGATTCGCAGCTCCGCTTCCTCTGCTGCTTTTTTGAAGGCTTTTTCTTCTGCGGATTTTCTTACCGCTTCAACTTCCTGTTTATGTTTATCGGCATATTCAGATTCGAATGCATGCGCAAGAGCTTCAGAGATATCAATTGTCGTTTTACATTGAGGACAAACGATTGTAGTGTTCATAAAAGTAGTCTCACTATACTCGATCCTGTTTGTTTTTTCAACAAAAAATTGCAGAACAGAGGGAAACCAAGTATAATTCACTCAGCAACTATGAAATTCCTGCTCAGAAACACGGTAATTTATGCGTTTTCACTCTTTCTATTGCCTAACGTCATGTCCGGCCTGCAAGTGCATGGTGATATAATTATTTACATTATCGGCGGATTCGTCCTGACGCTTATGCTATTTGTTCTAAAACCCATCATCAACATTATCAGTATTCCGCTTAACCTGGCAACGCTTGGTCTGTTTTCCGTCCTGACAAACCTGTTAATTATTTACCTCTTGACTGTTTTCGTTCCAAATATTACAATTTCCCCCTTCCTGTTTTCCGGTTTCTCAGTTGCAGGGTTTACCATACCCAAATTTCATTTAGGACTATTTGGTGCGTATGTCCTTATTGCGATCGGCTTAGCTTTTCTTTCGTCAACATTCCGTTGGTCTGTTGAAAAATAGCAATATGAGTAATAAAAAAATAGTTTGCATCGGCGGAGGTGTTGGGACAGTTAACCTGTTGCGCGGATTGAAAGCCTATACCGAAAATATTACCGTCATTATATCCGTTGCCGATGAAGGCGGCTCTGGTGGGCGTATACGGCGGCTATATCAAATGCATCCGCCGGGAGACGTTGTTTCCTGTCTGGCTGTCATGACGAAAGATGAACAGCAGGCGAATCTATTAACGTACAGACTTCCGGGTGATCGTTACGCAGAAGATCACGTTCTCGGAGGACATAAGATTGGGAACATTATGCTTGCTGCCGCTACCCAAATGACAGGTTCTTTTGAAAAAGGAGTAGATTTATTGAAGAAGATTTTTAATGTGCAAGCGCAGATTTATGCTGCGACAAACGATATGGTTTCTATTTCAGCAAGAACGATTGAAGGACAAATAGTTGAAGGGGAAGAATCGATTGATTTAGGGAAATATCCGGGCAAACGAGTTCTGGAACATGTTTTTCTCCATCCTGAAAATCCGTCAGTAGATGAAAAAGTAATACAATCTATTATTACTGCCGACGTCATCATTGCGGGTCCCGGTGATTTATATACGAATAATTTACCTGTACTTATTATCCCCCAAATAAAGGACGCGCTCATTGCTTCAAATGCCCGGAAATATTTCGTAATCAATGTAGCGAATAAACCGTTTGAAACGAAAGGCTATAACGTTTCCGATTTCATCAAAGCAATTCGTAAACATATCGGTTCATTCCCGTTTAATAGAGTAATTGTGAACAGTAATTTCTCTATTCCTATTCCGAAAAAGTATCAATATAGTTATGTCCAAAACAATTCTTCGGAAAATAACTCCGACTATATGCTTATACAGGGCAATATTGTCGATGAAACGTTTCCTCTCTATCACAATAGTCAGAAACTTGCAAAATTGATTTGGGAAACGCTATAATAAACAGATGTGGCTGACGATTTTACAGATCATTATTTCAATTTTTCTTATTACAGTTATTCTTCTGCAATCGCAAGGCTCAGGGCTTTCGACAGCATTCGGAGGAAGCGGGGAGGTTTTTCGGAGCAAGCGGAATGCTGAAAAATTCTTAGTCATTTTCACAATTATTTTAGCTATTATCCTTGGTATTCTTTCATTAGCGCTCCTTATTCCGCACAAGTAAGTACATATGATCGTTTTTAAGCGCCGGCTTGTTATTTGGCTCATTCGAGCCTACATCAAAAAATGGGGGAAAATTATTTCCGTCTCATTTGTCGGTGGGCTGGCAATATTTTTTATTCTTTTCTGGACGTCAGGTTTTTTACTGAAGCTTCTTCCGCTAGAAAAAAAGACGGTTATTGGTGTGGCGGGAAATTATACGGCAGATGCGCTTCCGTCGTTTGTTTTAGATAAGATTTCGCTCGGACTAACAACTGTCGATGCAGCGGGACATATCCAGACCGGTCTGGCAAAGTCATGGACAATTACCGACAAAGGACATACATATACGTTCCATTTGCGTGCGAATACAAAATTTTCAGACGGTACTCCCCTGACATCAAAAGACATTAACTATTCGTTTACAAATGTGAAGATTAGTCGCCCCGATCCGGGTACAATTGTGTATCACTTACATGAAGTATACGCGCCGTTTCTCGTTACCGTATCTCGTCCGGTCCTAAAAGACAATTATGTTGGTGCAGGAGGATACAAACTTGAAAATCTTAATTTAAATGGTCCATTTGTGAAATCACTCACGCTTGTTTCGGTTAAAAATAAACTACAATCCCAGGAATATATTTTTTATAACAATCCTGATGTTTTGAAAACAGCATTTCTTCTCGGGGAAGTAACCACTGCGTATAATCTTACGGATACGCAGTATAAAACATTGGACTTAGCACAGTTTCCGAATACAGATGTTCAGAGGACAACAGACTATTCACAAATGGTAGCGCTTTTTATGAACACACAGGATGATATTTTATCGGATAATAAGATTCGCAGCGCAATATCCTATGCAATCCCCGACTCGTTTAAAGAGGGAGAACGGGCATTTCTTCCCTATCCCCCAAAAACATGGTATTACAATCAGATCCTGACACCGAACAAACAGGATTTTACACATTCGAAGTTACTGATCGGCGCTGATAGTGTTACCGTGCCGACGCTCACAATCAGGACGCTTACGAAGTATGCGTCCGTTGCGCGGCAGATAGCAGATTCTTTGAAAAAAGCGGGAATTAAAACAAAAATTATAGAAGTTGATTCGATTCCTGCTAAATTCCAATTGTATCTCGGTGATTTTATGCTTCCGAATGATCCCGACCAATATGCGTTATGGCATGAAAATCAGGCAAACAATATTACACTCCTTAACGATAAGCGCATAGACAAATTATTGGAAGACGGAAGGCAAACAACAAGTGAGGAAGATCGAAAACAAATCTATGATGATTTTCAAAAGTTTCTAACTGATCGCGTACCCGCAGTTTTTCTCTATTTTCCGTATAATTATACAGTCAGCAGAAATTGATATTATGTAAGGAATATATGGAGGACATTCGGGAAATGCGCGTGAATAAGAAAGAGGTATAACACCATATCGACTGATAAATGAATGGTGAGGATATATGCAAGAGATTGTGTCTTGATAAAGACGAAGCCTTGTAAAAACGTAAAGATAAAGATGACAATAATTCCCCATCCGTGAAATCCTAATTCATACAAAAAGGAGCTGAAAAGAATAGCTTGTGTGAGGTTTGCCGCAATAAAAGGGAGAAAGCGCTTTATAATTGCAAAAACAGTAAAGATGAAAAACAACTCATCCCAAGCGCCCATAAGATTTACTCCGAGGAAGAGCCTGAACAATGAGTCAGGGGTCATGCTGACAGACCAATTCAGATACGAGCCTGTTTGTGTCATAAAAACAGGGAGAATAAGATAGGTTACGACAATTACGCCAAAAAGATAAAGTAATTCAATGAGCGTCCATTGTCTTTTATGATTAAAAAAGAAACGGATATTTTTCTCTTTATAAACATACGTGGATAAGCTGTAAGGGATAAATAATGCGAAAAATAATCCCGTGCTCATGATAAGTATATGGCTATATGTTATGGATGTGGAGACAGGAGTTATTGCCAAGATAACAACTGCAAAATAAATAAGGAATAAATCTCGTTTAAATTGTTTCTGGCAAAACAGTAGGCTAAGGAAGCCAAGAGCAAGAGCTAACCCACCCATAAATGTTAGATCGAATCCGAAAAGTAAGAGTGATGAGATGCAGAGCAAGAGAATACTGAAGTAATGAGTCTTCGTTTTCATATAATCACATACGTATTTATATTGTAGCAGCTTTTGAGCGGAGATTTCGATGGTACGTTATCGCGAACCGATGCGCTTCGTCTCTGATGCGTTGTAAAAGTTTGATTGCTCCGACGGAATGAGGAATAACGACCTCGCGGAAATGGGTTTTTGCATTAAAACGGTGTCTGTTGTCATTCTGGACTTGATCCAGAATCCAAGCGCCTCTTGATTCTTTCTGGGTCGAAGGAACGGCATTGTTTAGTTGATGAACCAGGGGATGTTGTAGAGGTATCACGATTGTCTCAATTCGTTTTGCCAAACCTATGAGAGGAATGTTGATATTATTTTTTTTGAAGACATCAAGCGCTGCGGATACCTGTCCTTTTCCGCCGTCAACGATAAGTAAGTCAGGATAATCCCACTCAGTATGTTTCAAGCGACGGGTAAGCACTTCCCGCATGGATGCAAAATCATCGGGTGTTTTTTCAAGTCTGATTTTAAAACGGCGGTACAGCGAAGTTTCTCTCTCTCCGTCAATTGAAACTACTAATGACGCAGTTGTATGTGTCCCTTGAATATGTGAGATGTCATAGCACTCGATTTTGTGAATCGGATTTTCGATTTGATATCCGTTATGATTGAGTATTTTTCGCAAATCATCTAATTCTTTGGTTCTGGTATCTGTTCGCAAGTTTGGATTGATATCATATTCCAGTGGTTGATGGAACGGTTGGGTAATATATTGCAGCGCTTGAATTCTCTGCTGGAGTATTTGAGCGTCCTCGAATGCCTCTTTTTTGCTTAATGTATTTCGTTCTCTTTCCATTTCTTTTAAGATTTTTTTTGACTGTCCTTCAAGCAGCCGTATAATATTGCGGATATTCTTTCTATATTCTTTTTTAAATTCGGGAGAGGCAAAAACAGGAGGACATGGGCAGAGTCCCAAATGATGATATAAGCAAATCCGCTTCGGATGATGAGGAACTGATTGGAAAGGAAATACTTTCCGTATCATTTTTAAAACCAGTTTAACCGATCCGGAATTGGGGTATGGTCCGAAGTAAAGAGATTTCGGGTCATCCGAATGTCTTGCGAATAATACCTTCGGATAGTCATCCTTTATAGTTATTCTGATCAGTGGATATGATTTGCCGTCTGTCATCCTGACGTTATATCGCGGCTCATATTTTTTAATATAAAATGCTTCAAGTAAAAGAGACTCAAGCTCCGACTCCACGATAACTACTTGTATTCTATGAATTTGTGCCACAAGCGCTTTTGTTTTCTCACCGAGAAGAGTACTGTTCACGAAGTAAGAAGAAACGCGGGATTTGAGGTTTTTTGCTTTTCCCACATACATGACTCTCCCCTTTTTATCGAGATACATGTAAACGCCTGGCTTTTCCGGCAATGATAAATATGATGATGGTGAGTAATACAAGCGCAATTCCTCCTATAATTGTGTTTTTTGTAATGACAAATGGTGTTGCCACAATAGAACTTGTAATGCTTCTATCCGCAAGTTGTATTGTAAAAGGATATGTTTTGTTTGTCAAAAACGGCACTTTATCAAATGAAAAGGGTTCTTCAACAGAACCATAAGGAGGAATAGGGTCAATCATTACATGCTGGGTGCGCGGGTAAAGTTTATTTGATGACACAGTGACAATTTGTTCAGAGGTAAGCACGTTTCCGTTATTTTTTACAACGACTGATCCCTGCATTGGAAATCCTGATAAATATTTTTGTGCCGTTATAGGTGAAAATGTTAACTGTTCCGCAAGATTTGTGTTGTCCGACCCGAGCGCTATATGCACGTCTTTACTGTTTTTATCCCCTGATGTTTTATATCCGCCTGCAGGAATCGGGTAATCATCGTTTACTCCTTTGATAACAAACGCAAGATGATCGAAATCCAAAACGTGAAAGTAATCTATGCCGTTTGTCGTATTTCCCCATGTCGGATCAACCATAACCCACGTCCCTTGTGAAGTATCATAATATTCCGGCCATGCGTGAAGAATATCTTTTCCGGTTGACAATGGTCTCTCCCGATTATTTAGTGTATATCCGTATCCGTCAATCTCCCTTGCAGGAATGCCATTTGCGCGAGCAAGTGCGACGAAAAGATCCGTGAATTCCAGGCAAACGGCGCTCTTAGGATGTTTTAAGACGTTCGCAGCGCCGACCCGGGGTTCATCCTTTG
>CAZAIV010000009.1:0-7090 GCA_964485315.1 uncultured Gammaproteobacteria bacterium | reverse complement strand
GGACTGTCTGAAGACATTATTGCTGATCAAGGGGTTTTCCAGACTCTAGTAGATGAAATGAACGGATCTTCAGATGTACAAGTTATTCCTTTTGGGCATACACCACAATTTCAGAATTTAACTGACCGTTTACGAAGGTCTGGAGCACAATTTAGAACTCCAGAGACTTCAACTGAAGAAGGTATCAGAGCTGAAGAATACTTTGAGACAAAAGCTGGTTCCAGAGAGTTAATGTTACGCGTACAAGCTAAGCATTCAGAACTTGATATAAAAATTCCTGAAGGTTTCATATGTGACACCATAGAAGATGCACTGGGAAAAGTTGACCAGTTTCTTGCCAGTGGTAGAGGTGTTGTCTTTAAAGCTAATTCTGGAGGTGCAGGAGTAGGGGTATATGTATACTCACAAGAGAACTTAGATTCTTCTGAAAAAGTTGCCGAGATGAAAAAAAAGCTTCGCGAGAATGAACTATTTCAAAGTGATAAAATTGTTGTTGAAGAAAGAATTGATGCAGATTTTAACCATCATGGAACATATCCAAGTGTAGACGCAATTGTAAGAGAAGATGGATCAGTTGAGGCACAAGCAGTTGATGCAATGGTTATTCGTCATGACGGTGAAGAAGTTGGTTTTTATGGATGTATTGCAGGAAAAGGATTATTTGATGAACCTCAAAGAGAAAAACCTCGTGCTTTTACTGCCGTAGTAGGAGAGGAATTGAGCGCAGTCGGTTATCGAGGCTGGTACGATACTGATTATATTCTTGCAACGGATGGAATATTCTCTCCAACAGAAGCAAATCTGAGAAATACGAGTATGACTTATGTTGTTGAGCTTGCAAAATTATTATATGGAGACAACTGGGAAGAATTAGTGTCTATCAGAACAAATGATAAATTTATTAGGCAAAATTTATACGGAGTAACATATTCACAATTAAAAGGAACTCTCTCAGATGTTATGTTTCCAATAAACCAAGCAAAAGAAGGTGTAATTATATCAGAATCTATGCGATCAAAGTTCGGGAGAGGTAAATTTGGCTATGTAGTCTTTGGAGACGGACAAGATAGAACAAAAGAGATTGAACAAGCATTAGAGGCAAGAGTTGATCAAATTTAATTATAATTTGAAAGAAAAGAATAGATTAGCAATAAAACATATTTATTTTTCTTTGAACCAATTAATTACTTCCATTAAGACCTCTGTAGTTTTATCAATTACATCTAATGAAACCTTATTTTCTGTACTATGATAGTATGTTCCCGGGATTGGAACACCAAAATAAAAAGTTTTTAAACCATGTTTGTGTCCATATATCCATGTTTCGTCCTCTGTTTCCTCAAATAAACCGTCTATAAAGTGAATTTTATCCTCAAATTTTTCTTTTAATTGGTCTAAATCAGATTTATCAATGCCATACGCATTGGTAATGGAGACAGCTTTACCTTTTATATCACTTTCTAAAATTGTATCAACAACGATTACAAGAGTATTTTTATCAAGCGCTTTTGCCACCGTATCTGCGCCGTCATAATCAAGTTCCTCATAATTTGTAAAATAAACAGGAGTTCCGAGTTTCCTTGAGGTTTGATATGAAGCAAAAAGACCCGCAAAATTATCAACTAAGCCTAAAAGATTTTTTCATCAAGCTTTATATACATTGCTGGTCTAGCCAAATCCATATGAGCCGAAATAACAACTTTCATATTTCTAAGATTAGCATATCATACTCCTGATGCAAAAACAAATGCCTGATAGAGTAATTTATCAGGGTTAGACAAAGAAGTTCTTGTTCGAGAGCAGTCGAGAACTGAACTTCTCCACTTGCTACGCCTGCTTCGTTAAAGCTTCAGCGAGGCGAGCTCGGTCGAAGAAGATTCTGGCAAATCCTGAACGACTAGAAAGCTTCCTCTCGCAACTAGAGAAAAATCGTGATAGAATACACTTGATTTCCACTGTCCACTTGTTCTCATGTATTAGGTATTCACAAATCATATAAATGGGGATATAATGTACCCAAATGAGTTAAAAGTTATAAAGTAGAATGTTATAAAGTTAAGGGACTTTTTACTTTACGAACTTGATAACTTTACAGACTTACGTTTATGTTTAAAGATCTTATTACATCAAAATCGCGCATTGGCTTACTTGAGTTTTTCCTTAAGCATTCTCGGGAGATGTTTCATGTCCGCGAAATCGTTCGTCAAACGGAAGATGAGATTAATGCAATACGACGTGAGCTTCAGTTTCTTGAGAAAAAAGGTATTTTGATGCGAGAACCACGGGCAAATAGGGTATATTATCAACTTAATAAAAATTATATATTTTTTTATGACCTGTTAGTTATGGGAGTAAAGTCAATAGGACTTGGGAAAGAAGTTTTGGATAATAGAATAAAGCTTGGTAAAATAAAATATGCGATGTTCAGCGGACGCTTTGCCCGCCGTATGGAAGCTTCCCCGGATCACGTTGATTTTCTAATTGTCGGTACGATTGTCTTGCCTGAGTTAGCAATCCTTGTGCGAAGCGAAGAAAACCGCTTGAATACGGAAATTAA
Source organism: uncultured Gammaproteobacteria bacterium (assembly GCA_964485315.1). Lineage (GTDB taxonomy): Bacteria > Patescibacteriota > Microgenomatia > Levybacterales > UBA12049 > DAIDHK01. Next base: position 4,533 of record CAZAIV010000009.1, on the reverse strand, counting down.
TTATACTGCTATGACGGAAGAAGAGTTCATCTTTAGAAAACAACGTAAAGACCCATTTATCGCTGCTATTTTAGCAGGATCCCGTATTATGCTCATCGGTGATGAGGAGGCAATGATTGCATGAAAGGGACATCAAAATTCCTCGTCTCCCTCATTGTATTAGTGACACTCTGGGCGATATCTATTAATTTACCCGATTCTGTACAAGTCGGTTTCAATGTGAACCAAGTACTTCCCTTTTTAACGCATCCTACAAAAACAGCACAGCCGAATCATACACTTCAACTCCCGAATCTGACAAATATACTCAATCTTTTTCATATGCAGGCGAATTATCCGATAAAAAAAGGTCTTGATTTGCAAGGCGGTACCAGTATTACATTACAGGCGGATATGAAATCAATTCCGGCTGATCAGCGTGATAATGCATTGGAATCAGCGAAAACAGTTATCGAGCGGCGCGTTAACTTTTACGGCGTGTCGGAACCTGTCGTACAAACTGCGAAGACAAATAACAGCTATCGTATTATTGTTGAAATTCCCGGTGTGACGGATGTCAACCAAGCAGAACAATTGGTTGGGCAGACTGCGAAACTGACATTCTGGGAGGAGGGACCAACCGGACCGAATGTCGCGACTCCGAGCGCCAGTCAAATCGCGAACTTTCCGTATCAAATAACGCAATATTTGGGACCCAATCCGAAAGAAACGAATCTCAGCGGAAGTGATTTGAAGCTTGCGTCGGTAGGATTTAATTCACAGTCCGGTCAGCCGGAGGTGCTTCTGCAATTTACATCCGTGGGGACGAAAAAGTTTTCCGATATCACCAAACGGAATGTCGGAAAATATGTCGCGATAGTTCTCGATAACATCGTTGTAAGCGCTCCCCGAGTCAGTGAGGTTATTCCGAATGGAAGCGCGTCTATCACCGGCAGCTTTACAACTGACCAAGCGAAAGCTCTGCAGGTGCAATTAAATGCGGGAGCGCTTCCTGTTCCTTTATCGGTTCTTCAGGAACAATCAATCGGCGCGACTTTGGGCGCTTCGTCATTACAGAAAAGCATGTTTGCAGGTATCCTAGGCTTTCTTATCATTATTGTCTTTATGATCGGTTTATACGGTAGATTGGGTGTCATAGCAAGTCTCGCATTGGCTTTATATACATTACTTGTGTTAGGGTTATTCCGCGCGATTCCCGTGACATTGACGCTTGCGGGCATTGCCGGCTTTATTTTGTCAATCGGTATCGCAGTTGACGCGAATATTTTGATCTTTGAACGTATGCGCGAAGAATTACGGCGAGGATATAGCCGTGAGCGGGCAATCGAACTTGGATTTGCAAGGGCTTGGACTTCCATCCGTGATTCCAATGCTGCAAGCATTATTACAAGCGGTATTTTATATTATTTCGGTTCGGGTATAATCAGAGGATTTGCTTTGACATTATTTATCGGAGTGCTTGTCTCGTTATTTTCAGCGGTTGTCGTGACGAGAACACTTTTAAAGTTGATATATAAAACATAAAGCGTAAAAACGCAAAACTTGCTATGAACATTATTAAATACAGAAACTGGTATTTCCTTTTTTCATTACTGGTTATCATTCCGGGACTTATTTCTCTATGGTTATGGGGGCTTAACCTGGGTATTGATTTCACAGGCGGATCGGAAACAACTTTTCAGTTTGCGCAGAACGTTACATCGGAAACGGTTACAGAAGTTGAGAAAGCATTTACACAGAATCATATAAGCGTAGGCTCTGTCCAAACATCGCCGACAGAAGTGATAGTCCGTACGCAGTCTATGAGTAATGCACAATATGCAGCTGTGAATAAACGTATGTTACCTCTGTTCGGCCCTACATATCGACCCGGAGGGTTTGAAACAATAGGGCCTGTTATCGGAAGCGAAACGACAGCAAACGCAGTGAAAGCAGTCATTGTCGCAGCCGTACTTATCGTATTATATATCTCGTTTTCCTTCCGAAAAGTTCCGAAGCCTGCAAGCAGTGTCCGGTTCGGTATCTGCGCAATCATTGCGTTGATCCATGATGCATTGGTGCTGATTGGTTTATTCTCTCTTTTTGGGCATTTTTTCCATGTCGAAGTAGACAGTTTATTTGTCACAGCAGTATTAACAGTCGTCGGGTTTTCCGTGCATGATACCATTGTTGTTTTTGATAGGATTAGAGAGAATCTTCTGAAAAGCAGTGTCGGTATCGGGTTTGAACAAATCGTAAATGACTCAATTGTACAGACACTTTCGAGATCATTAAACACATCGTTAACAGCTATTCTCGTTTTACTTTCTCTCTTACTTTTTGGAGGGGATAGTATCCGATGGTTCGTTGCTGCTCTTCTGGTCGGAATTATCAGCGGAACATATTCTTCTATCTTTAACGCGGCACCGTTACTCGTTGTATGGCAGGAGTGGGAGAGAAAGAGAAAAGGAATCAAGAATTAAGAATCAAGAATTATGGTCAAAAAAAATCAAGAAGTTGAGTTAAAACTTCGCATTGAAAGCAGAAAAGAAATTATTGAGAAGATTGAAAAACTTGGCGCAACATTTATTTCCGAAGCAACACAAACGGATTATGCATATAATTCTCCGGTTATCGATTTCGGAAAAACGGGCGAAGCGTTTCGATTACGGCATGAAGTTTTCGGAAACGGCAAGAAAGCATATTTGACATATAAAGGATCAGCTGCTTTTTCAGATGAAGGCCACAAAATACGTGAAGAATATGAAGTGGAAGTTTCAGATTTTCTAAAAATCAAAAAAATCCTGGAAGCTTTAAAGTTTTTCCTGGTATTGAAAGTAGAAAAGGTTCGTAAGACATATCATCTGGATAATGTCGTGATTGCTGTCGACGCGTTACCTTTTGGAGATTTTGTAGAACTCGAGGGAGACCCTGTCAGAAGTCAAATGTTGCGGCAGAAATTAGGTTTAGCTGATGTTATGCCGATAAAAAAAGCATATTATGATTTACAGAAAGAATGGGAACGGACTGAACGACAGTGAAGGAGTTCGCCATAACCAATTTATTTGTGTAATTTCTCTCTGACGATTTTACTGACGACTGCGCCGTCTGCTTTTCCTTTTGTTTGCGGAATGAGAACTCCCATGACTTTACCCAAGTCCTGTATATTTGTTGTATCTGTTTGACTGATCGCCTGCTCCACCAGTTTTTTTATCTCATCCTCACTCATTTGTGCGGGCAAATATGTTCGCAGCAAATTCAATTCGCTTTGTTCTTTGTCCACTAAATCCTGACGTCCGGCTTTTGTATATTCTTCAATTGAATCTTTTCTCTGTTTTGCTTCTTTTTGGACAACGCTGAGGACATCTTCTTCTGTCGCGACATATCCGGCTCCGCCTTTCTGGATTTCATAATACGTGATTGCGGAAATCAGCATGCGTAAGACTGATGTTTTTGTTGCGTCTTTTGCGAGCATCGATTGCTTAAGCTGTCCTTGAAGATCTTGTTTCGTCATAGCACGATTATAGCACGATATGCATTGACTGGCATTACTCCAGATTGACCAATCCTTTTTGTAGAATTTTGTCCATACTTCTGCGCATAAACCATACTGCGAGGACAACATATATAATACTCAGTCCAAGACTGACAGAAAGCAGAGAAAGGTTTATGGTGCCGGTTTGCATAAATTGTCTCGCATCTTCGAAAATGTAACTTGTCGGAATAAAATGTGCGATGTTCCGCGCCCATTGCGGAAGTATGGAAAGAGGATAATAAACTCCGGAGAACGGGATAACTAACCCCGCGACAGTCCACGCCAGTGTCTGAATTTTCGTTCCGTAACGGATAATAAATCCCGCGACGAGGAATCCAATCCACCAGCCATTCAAAAACAATAAAATAAAAAACGGCAAAAGATAGATGCCGAATTGCAATAACGCGACATGATAAAAGACATAAGCGATAGTAGCAGCGAAGGTAATACTCAAAAGACCCTTCACAATACCGATGATGATAAATGATGCCAGCCACTCACTGAATGTTACCGGAGAAATGAAGATATTTATAAGATTTCTGTCCCACAAATCTCCAAGGAGTCCTACGGAAATCTCATATTGTCCTCTCCAAACAATAATCCACAACAGAAGTCCCGATATAATCGGAATCATAAAGTTCGTACTGCTGTGTGTCGTTGATACGAAATACGCGCTTGTCAGCCCCCATAAAAACAGGTCAATCAACGGCCAATAAAACGCATCACTCAATCGATCATAACTGCGGCTGAATGCAAATACAGCGCGAAGGACGATGCCGATAATTCTGTGTACTTTCATATTATTCTGCCTGTGTGCCTTTATCTCTCTGATGCGCTACTGATAAAAAGTAATCTTCTAATGTCGGTTTATCGATGCTGATTTCGGAATAACGGATTTTCCCTTCCATTATTTCATGTAAAAAGTCTGCTACGCTTTTCTCCGGCACTGTGATGATGATAAACGGACCTTCTTGTGTAAATTCATCAGGACTTACGCACTTTAAGAGGCATGATTTCGT
>CAZAIV010000008.1:0-6545 GCA_964485315.1 uncultured Gammaproteobacteria bacterium | reverse complement strand
ATGATATAATATGCTATAAATATGAAGAGTATTACTTTTAACAGCTTATTACCATTTAATTTCCTCATTACATTTACTATCTTCTATAAGAGTTAAAAAGTCAATTTACGGGTTTTCGGGAAGGCCGCCTTCGGATTACGTTGGCATATTTATGGTGATACTGAGAATTTTATCTCCGACGGCAATTTTATTGACCACATCCATTCCACTTGTGACAATCCCGAAATTGGTGTATTGGCCATTAAGCCAATCCGCAGCGGTTTTCGTGATAAAAAATTGAGAAGCATTGTTGATAGTCGGGTCGGAGCCTCTTGCGATGCCGATTGAACCGACCACAAACGGTGTTGATGTCTTTTCAGCCGGCATTTGTCCGCCTCCGGTTCCATCACCATTCGGATCACCGCCCTGAATCACCCAATTTTCTACTCTATGAAAGGTTAAATTGTTGTAGAAGTTACTTTGCGCTTTAGCCATGAAATTACGGACAGTATCTGGCGCGTCTTTTCCGTCAAGAGAGATGTCGATATCTCCTTTCGATGTTTTAATGACTGCGGAAATACTTGCTGTCATAGGAAGTTGCGGACCTACTACGTCAGTAGGAGTCGGAATGGCTTGGGTTTGCGCGTTTTGCGTTTGTTGGTTTGTCTGTGCCTGTTGGGAGTTATTCGCAGCATTCATTACTTGAAACGGTTGATTAAGATTGATTGTCGGTGTCGGAGAAATACCGACGAGGCCTACTTTTTGCGATGATTGGATGAAAAGGAAAATTGAACCGATTGTGAGAAACAAAATAACACTGAGAACGATTTGCAACTTGCGCATAGCTTGTATTATATCAATAAAATCAACTACAATGTGAGGCATGATCGATCAAAAACTCATTCGAAACTTCGCAATCATCGCTCATGTAGATCACGGGAAGTCAACATTGTCCGATCGTTTTTTGGAAATTACGAAAACGATTTCGAAGGATAAACTGGGAGAGCAGTTTCTCGATATGAACGTCATCAGTAGGAAACGGGGAATTACGATTAAACTGGCTCCTGTGAGAATGCAATATAAGTTAACAGTTAAAAATGAAAAGTTAAAAGTTGATGACGAAGAAACTTTTAACTCTCAACTTTACACTTTAAATTTGATTGACACTCCCGGACATGTGGATTTTTCATATGAGGTCTCACGGACACTGGCTGCATGTGAGGGAGCAATATTATTAGTTGATGCCACGCAGGGAATTCAGGCGCAGACTGTCGCGCATTTTTATGAAGCGAAAAAGCAAAATTTGATGATGCTTCCTGTTATCAATAAAATTGACTTGCCGAATGCGCAGACTGAGGCAGTTGTGAAAGAACTCGTTTCTGTTTTGGGTTTCAAAAAAGAGGAAATTCTTTTTATTTCCGCGAAAACAGGGGAAAACGTTGAAACATTGTTGGAGAAAATTATCACCGTACTTCCGCCTCCGAAAGGAGAAACTGAAAAGCCTTTGCGTGCTTTAATATTTGACGCGGTATATGACGAATATCGCGGTGTCGTCGCATATATTAAAGTTATTGACGGGAAAATTCAAAAAAATGATCAAATTCAGATGTTCCAAAATTCATCAAAAACTACTGTGACGGAGGTTGGTTCTTTTGATCCTTTTCTTCATCCCTCGGACAGTTTAGGGGCAGGTGAAATAGGATATGTGATTACCGGCATTAAAGATATACGAGAATGCAGAGTGGGAGACACGATTATAAGTGAAAAGTTTAAAGTGAAAAGTGAAAAGTTGGCAGAAGACGAAGAGGGGACTAGTGTTCACGCTCTACCCGGATATACGACGCCCAAGCCAATGGTGTTTTTCGGTATGTTCCCAAGAGTTGCAAGCGACTTTGCGAAACTTCGTGAGTCATTAGGTAAATTAACATTAAACGATACGGCATTAACATATACGGAAGAATACTCTGCCTATCTTGGAAGCGGTTTTCGCGTTGGATTTTTGGGGTTGCTGCACGCGGAAGTGGTGAAGGAACGTTTACAGCAGGAATTTAATTTAGACCTTCTGTTGACCATGCCGCAGGTATTATATGAAAAAGATGCAATGGGACAAATGATGGAACCATATATGCTCCTGACGGTCTACGTGCCCGTAACGTATGTCGGAAATGTGATGACTGTCTGTCAGAAGAGAAAAGGGAACATGATTGATCTCACCTATCATGACACATACGCAACCTTAACATACGAGTTGCCGTACAGTATGTTTATCAGAGGTCTTTCTGCGGAGCTGAAGTCAGTGACTTCAGGATATGCAAGTATTGACTATGAAGTTTCGGAATATAAGCCGGCGGATCTCGTGTCTGTTGATGTAAAAATTAATGACAATACGATTGATGTCTTATCAGAGTTGATATACAGGGAGGACGCAATCTTTTTCGGACGTGAGAAAGCGAAAAAATTGAAAGAAAGTCTGCCGCGTCAACAATTCCGTCAAATTATTCAGGCATGTGTAAATGGTGCGATTATCGCAAGGGAGGAAATCCCGCCGTTTCGAAAAGATGTCTTAGCGAAAATGTCCGGGGGAGACAGAACCAGGAAGGACAAATTACTTGAAGCGCAGAAAAAGGGGAAGAAACGGATGATCTCTACAGGTAAAATTAATCTTCCCCAGGAAGCATTGTTTTCTTTAATCGAGAATAAATAAACAAAATTTCTATACTCATGTTACGCAGTTACTATGTTTATGGCAAGGCCTGAACCGATTCTGGATGCTCCGTCTGCTGACGGATTACCAGAAACGTATTTGTGTAAGGTGAGTTATTTAGAAATGCTCCTTAGATCACGAAGAAGATAATTGCTCCGACAACGGCAACCGTTGTTAAAATGGCTCCTGCTCCAAATGTAATATCAGTTGAACCCGTCGCGGCAATTGTCGCGGTAGGAGGAACAGGTGTCGCTGTTGGAATTGCCATAACAATCGGTACGGGTGTATTGGTCGGCGCCGGTATTACCTCCGCGCTTGGCGTTCCTGTTGGAGTGGGGGTTGGTGTTGGTGTTGGTGTTGGTGTATCGGTTGGGGCAGGCGTATAAGTGGGTGCTCCGGGAACAAGTGTTGGCGTCACTGTCGGTGTTAGTGTTATTGTCGGCGTATCTGTTGGGGTTGTTGCATTACCGGCGATTGCAATATATGCCGGATTTGTTGTGGAAAGTACATTCTCACTCGCTTGGTCCGATGAGCCTGTCGACAATACTTGTGTATCAGTCGCTGTCGTTGTGATATATGATACTTCTGTCGGTTGCCCCGGGTCCGTGGGAGCAATTGCAGTGAATGTTATTGTGCCCGCAGTTACCGGAGACTGTATTGCTTTTGTCGGATCTGCCCCGATTGACAAGGTGACCGAAATCTGACCCGCGGAATACACAGGTCCGTCAAGTATCGTCGGAAATGCGGCGCTGTTCGGGACGAATGCGCTTGCTCCTGCAGTTTGCAGCTTTGCCGGATCATACTGAATAATCACTTTCACAAACGAAACCAGGTTTTTACCGGGATCAACGGTTATTTGCAGCGGGACGGAATCATTGACGTTTGCATTAATTGGCGCCGATTTTGTCGAAGAGGGACTAAATGAAAGCGTGGTTGATACTTGAGCGTGGGATTGATTAGTACTTCGTTGTTTTAACACATACAGTGTCAACGGAATCGCGACAAGCAATACAACAATAAATCCGATGAGTAATAGTCGTTTTCCAGTTAACTTCCCCATAAAAACAAGATGCTTTTTGAGCAATTACATCCATCGTATAGAAGAAATAAGACACTGTCAAGTATAACTCGTTCGAACTCATTCGATAGCACATTTTTACTATAAGGTATTGACAGGCGTGAAGTTGTGGTGTATAAATTAGCAGATACTTGCATTGATTGCGAGTTTTAATTTTTTTTGCTTATTATGACAGTGAAAAACAAAATACAACCACTTTTTGATAATGTTCTGATTCGCCCTATTCAAGCGGATAACAAGACTGCAAGCGGTATTATTTTGCCGGATAGCGCGAAAGAAAAGCCTCAGGTTGGAGAAATAATGGCAATAGGCCATGGGCATGTCGGTCCAAAAGGCGAAGTGCGTCCGATGAGTGTGAAGGTAGGTCAAAAAGTCATGTATAAAAAATGGGGAGGAAATGAAGTGAAGGTAAATAATGAAGAATGGACAATCGTTGAAGAAAAGGACATATTGGCTGTTATTGAATAATCGCTAAACATAAAACTGAAAATATAAAACATAAAAGAAATATTTTTACGTTTTTAGTTTTACGTTTTATATTTAAATAGTATGGCAAAACAAATAATTTACGGCGAGGAAGCCAGAAAAAAATTAAAAGCAGGAGTCAATCAATTAGCTGAAGCTGTTTCGACGACGCTTGGTCCGAAAGGACGAAATGTCGCTTTGGACAAAAAATGGGGAGCCCCGAATGTCATCCATGATGGTGTCACAGTCGCAAAAGAAATTGAATTGCAGGATCCGTTTGAAAATATGGGCGCGCAATTGGTCAAGGAAGCAGCAAGTAAAACAAATGACGTCGCAGGTGACGGAACGACGACTGCCACAGTTTTGGCCCAGTCAATCGTCAATAAAGGATTTCAGGCAGTAACATCCGGGGCAAATCCGATGATTATCAAGGCCGGTATGGAAAAGGGTGTTGAAGCAGTCGTCGCAGAAGTGAAGAAAATGGCAAAACAGGTCAAAGAACAGGATGTGACGAAAGTCGCGACGATTTCCGCGCAAAATGAACAAATAGGAACACTGATCGCGAGGGCATTAGAAAAAGTCGGGAAAGACGGCGTCGTGACAGTAGAAGAAGGGCGCGGTTTGGAGCTTTCCATCGATTATAAAGAAGGAATGGAATTTGATAAAGGATTTGCCTCAGCGTACTTCGTGACCAACGCGGATAAAATGGAAGCGGAAATAGAAAATCCGTATATTTTAATCACCGATAAAAAAATCTCTTCAATTCAGGAACTGTTGCCGCTTTTGGAAAATTTAGTGAAGGTGTCGAAAAATTTAGTTATCATCGCGGATGATATTGACGGTGAAGCTTTGGCGACGTTAGTCTTGAACAAACTGAAGGGCACATTTAATACACTCGCTGTGAAGGCTCCGGGATTTGGAGATCGACGAAAAGAAATGCTTGAAGACATCGCAATTTTGACCGGCGGGACAGTAATTTCCGAAGACACAGGAAGAAAATTTGAATCTGTTACCGTTGAGGATTGCGGGAGAGCGGATAAAGTATGGGCGGATAAGGAAAACACACGAATTATCGGCGGAAAAGGCGAAAAGGCGAAGTTACATGCGCGTGTCGCCCAAATCAGAAAGACGGTCGAGGCTTCGACCAGTGATTTTGATAAAGAAAAACTCCAGGAACGCTTGGCCAAACTGACAGGAGGAGTTGCCGTGATTAATGTCGGCGCGGCAACGGAAATTGAGTTGAAAGAGAGAAAAGAAAGAGTGAATGACGCTGTCGCGGCGACGAAAGCGGCTTTGGAAGAAGGGATAGTTCCCGGCGGCGGGGTGACATTGTTAAAAGTGCGTAAAGTTCTTTTGAAATTGAAAGAAACGCTCCAACTTGATGATGAAAAAGCAGGAGTAAGTATCTTACATGATGCGTTGAGCGAGCCGATCCGTAAAATTGCGAAAAACGCAGGGGCGGATGAAGGATGGATACTTCGGTCTGTTGAAGAAAACGCAAAAAGTATTGATTATGGTTTCAATGTGATGACTATGCAATTTGGTTCTATGATTGAGGCGGGGATTGTCGATCCTGCGAAAGTGACCCGTTCGGCAGTACAAAATGCCGCGAGCGTGGGGATGATGATCTTGACGACGGAAGCGTTGGTGACGGATATTCCTGAGAAGAAAGCGGAAATGCCTTCAGCCGGAGGAGGAATGGGAATGCCGGGTATGGGCGGAATGGACTACTAAGTTGAAAGTTTAAGGTGCAAAGTTAAAAGTTGCTTTTGTATTGTCAAAACTTCTCCGATATAAAACATGTAGAAATGTCAGGTCTTTTTCTTTCACAATTATTCCCGCTTCTTCTTTCGCTTCACGGCAAACTGCTTTCATCGGCGGTTCTCCTTTTTCCACATGACCGGAAATAAGCGTATATTTTCCGTCCTGAAATCCTGTATTATATCTTCTTTGCAAAAGAACATTGTTGTCTTTTTGAAGGAGTAGAAAAACTGCAGGAATGATTTTATTGCGTTGCAAAATCATTTTTAATAGGATGGAATGCGTTTTGCATGTCTTCTGCATCTCCATTCTTCACTCTTGGGGCGTCGTCCACTTAAGTTTGATCCTAAAGCAGGTTGCTTATTATCCCAGCGAAAATTATTAACACTCTTACCAGTTCTATTGTCAAAACCCGGATTATTTACTGTTGTTTTTTCTCCCAATGCTTCAATTCTTATCATATATTAGTTAATTTTAAACATTATAAGCATTAACAGATAATGAGTCAAGAAAGTTATATGTAATACCTCAGGATTAGACAACAGGCTTAGAGTGCAA
>CAZAIV010000007.1:0-16530 GCA_964485315.1 uncultured Gammaproteobacteria bacterium | reverse complement strand
GATTAAGAGTCGTCGGATTGTGCGTGTGCCAAAACACAACAAGGATTTTTTCAAACGGAATAACGTGAGGATCAAATTCGATTTGCGCAGCCTCCGCATGGCCTGTTTTCCCCGCACAGACCTGTTCGTATATCGGATTTTCCGTACTCCCACCTGTATAGCCGGGAAGAACAGAATACACTCCCCTTAATCGTTTAAAAATTGCCTCAGTACACCAGAAACATCCGCCTGCCAATGTGGCAATCTCCCTTTTCCCGCTCATTTATGCATTATATTATCAATAATGGTCTTTGACAAACAGGCAGGTAATTCCTACAATGGCTGGCAGTATGAGAAAAATTCCGGCCACCATGGTGACGCAGCATCCCGATCATGCTTCCAAACCGTATTGGCACACCACGGCGTATGTCGGCACGCAATATGAGGCGGAGGAAGCATTCCGTTCATTCTCTGAGCTTGGAGCACAGGAATATAAATGGGATTGGGAAGGAAAACTCGTTGACGAGTCGGTATTGGAGCGTTTATTTGCAGAATATTTTGATTATTTCAAAAAACATCCGCTGGGAAAAGATTCGTTTCTGACCTTTCGACTGCCAAATCCGAAAGTCGAAACGGAATTCAGGGTCGGCAGAGCGTTTATCAATATAATGAGCGGCAATTCCCTTGCCTCTCATTTCGATTTACATATTCCGCCGCTTCGTGAAGTCATTCTCCCGATGACAGAAAGCGCCGGGGAAATCATCGCCATCCAAGACGCTTATGCGCAAATTCGTCATCTCGACCATCCATTATATAGACAACCCAAAAACATTCCGCTTCTGGAAGTCATTCCTTTGTTTGAACAAGTTACGACAATTATCCGCTCTGACGGCATTTTGCGAAAATATTTTCAGTTATATAAAAAAAGATTCCATACATATCCGGGATATTTTCGTCCTTATATAGCCAGATCTGATCCGGCGTTAAACAGCGGTATTATTCCAACAATTCTCGCCACAAAAATAGTGCTTTCAAAATATAAAAAATTATCAAATCAAATTCATATTCCCTTCTATTCAATTATTGGAGCAGGATCATTGCCGTTCAGAGGAGGTATCTCCCCCGATACTGTTGATGATTTTCTAAACGAATACCGCGGCATACGAACAACGACATTGCAAAGCGCATTTCGCTACGACTATCCGCTGAAGGATGTAAAAAAAGCGATTACGAAATTAAACAAACAACTGCCGCTCAAGGAAGCAAAAACAATTTCCGCGAAAGAAGAAAAAGAACTCGTTTCAATTATTATATATGCGGAAAAACAATATAAATATCTTGTCGAACCGATTGCCCCGTTTATTAATACAGTAGCTAAATCAATTCCCAGAAGAAGAGAACGATTTCTTCATGTCGGATTATTCGGTTATTCCAGAGGGGATGGGAAAGTAAAGCTTCCTCGCGCAATAGGATTTACTTGTGCTCTTTACTCAGTTGGTATCCCGCCCGAATTTATCGGCACGGGAAAAGCAATCCAATTTGCGCAGAAGATAAAAAAAATCGGCCTGCTTGAAAAATATTACATGAATATTAGAAAGGATCTCTTGCGGGCAGGGAAATTTGTGAATAAATCAAACTTAAAAGTATTGGCAAAACAAACTCCTGTATGGGAAGAGATTTTGGAAAATGTGGAAATCGCAGAGAAGTATGCAGACGTAACGTTTACTCCTTCATCTGTTGAAGAGAAGAAACATTATCATTTGACAAGAAAAATACTAAAAGGAATCCAAACGGGAACAAATGTTTCCCGCGCAATAACGAAAACGGGATTGCTCCGTCATAGTATGGGGTAACACTTATTTGAAGCTTTTTATGGTGATTATTTTCACAAAATAGTATAATACTTATGATATGCAGAGAGACCTTATTAAGAAACTCGATTTCTTTTTTTCTCAGTTTCCTGAGTTTCAATATAAAAAAGGAGAACTTTTGATCCATGCGGGAAGAGAACCTGCGGGAATTTTTTATATAAAAAAGGGTGTCGTTAGGGAGTATTTGATTTCTAAAAAAGGCGATGAAATAACTTTGAATCTGTACAAACCCCATGTCTTTCTCCCTATGTCTTGGGCAGTAAGCAATATCGAGAATAATCATTTTTTCGAAGCGCTTATCCCTGTTGTAGCAAGACGCGCGCCCAGAAAAGACATACTTAATTTTATTAAGCAGGAACCGGATATCATGTATGACCTTCTCAAACGAATTTACACCGGCATAAGCGGATTGTGGCTTCACATCGAATCACTCACCACCGGAAATTCCTATAGCAAGCTTGCAACAACTCTTATCATTCTGGCAAAACGATTCGGAAAAAGAGAGCAAAATAAGGTTGCTATACAACTGAAAATGAATGAAAAAGATATCGCAAATTATGCAGGAATGTCCCGCGAAACTGCGAGCCGCGAGCTGCAGAAATTGAAGAATCAGCATATTCTTACGTTTACAAAAGGAATAGTCACCATTCATAACGTACAGTTCCTTGAAAACTCACTTACGGGATAGCTCTCCAGTCGTGATAAAAATCACAGCATAAAAAATACACACGGGCTATTATGTGGAGATGTTACGAAGACGGTATCTCTCGCTTCTTTCCTTTCTTTACCAACAAATTCTCAAACGGATTTTTTTCTTTTTTCCGCCGCTTCTCATTCATGTGTGGATGACAAATATAGGAGAATCGTTCGGTAAATCAAAAATTATAAAAGACCTCCTCCGATCCTCTTTCACGGTTTCTTCTTCTCAGCTTAGGCAGACATTGCACGGCATTACATTTGAAAACCCTATTGGTTTATCCGCGGGATTTGATTACGACGCAAAACTGACGCAAATTCTTCCTTCTCTCGGATTTGGATTCGAAACAATTGGGACAATTACTAATCATCCTTACAAAGGAAACACCCCTCCGCTTCTTGGCAGATTGCCGAAATCAAAATCACTCATGGTAAATAAAGGATTTATGAATAAAGGAGCGCAAGTTGTTGTCGAAAAATTACAACCACTGTCTTTTACTATTCCGGTTGGTATCAGTATCGGAAGAACAAATTCATCTTTATTAAAAACACAAAAGGACAGTATTGCAGACATCATACAAGCATTTATCGCGTTTGAAAAAGCAAAGGTAAAAAACAAATATTATGAATTAAATATCAGTTGTCCGAACCTGAAAGGAGACATTGCTTTTTATCCACCGAAAAATCTCAATGATCTCCTTTCGGAAATTGCCAAGATATCATTGAAAAAACCAGTTTTCGTGAAAATGCCAATTGAAAAAAACAACGTGGAGGTATTAGAGATGATGAAAGTTATAGAGAAATATTGGTTTGTCAAAGGTCTCATTTTTGGAAATCTTCAGAAAAATCGCTTCGATCCTGCGTTTGATAAAGATGAAGTAAAGCGATTTCCGATTGGTAATTTCAGCGGAAAGCCGACGTATGAACGTTCAAATGAACTTATTTCTTTTAGTTATAGGCGATATGCCGATCGTTTTACGATCATCGGATGCGGAGGAATCTTCAGCGCTGAAGACGCGTACCTTAAAATGCAGCTGGGAGCGTCATTGGTACAATTGATTACCGGCCTTATTTTCCAGGGACCTCAACTTATCGCGCAAATTAATTCCGGTCTTCTTGATCAGATGAAGAAAGATGGGGTAAAAAATATCAAGGAGATCATCGGAACTATGTAATAGTGACTTCATGTCCCACCTTAAGATCCTCTCTTTTTTAGTATTGACAAACGCGATTAGATTGCATATAATATTTGCAAGTAAGTCGCATTTATGATAACAACAAATATCCGTCACAATTGTAAAACAGAGCTTAACCAAGCAGACCTGCGCGCTACACCGGCTAGAATGGCAATTATGCAATTATTGGAATCCGCAAAGGAACCAGTTGATACAGCTTCAATAATTGATTATTTACAAAAAGTAGATATGCCGACAGACCGTGCTACTGTATTTCGCATTATGAATACTTTTACCCAAAAAGGGATCACTAAACCTATTCAGTTTCAAGAAAACAAAACGCGTTATGAATTAGCGAGTAAAGATCACCATCACCATCTTATTTGCGAGAATTGTGGGAAAGTAGAGGTTATCGAAGATACTGTAATCCCCGCCCTAGAAAGACACATTGAAAAAAAACATAATTTTACAGTAAAGCGCCACAGCTTAGAATTCTTTGGACTGTGTCGCAACTGTCAAAAATAACATGGAAGCAATTATTCTATCATTCTTTACATTTATCTCAACCTTTTCAGGTGGATTGTTTGCGCTTAAAAATAGAACACGCCTTCATTATGTTATGAGTTTTACCGCGGGAGTACTCCTTGGAGTATGTTTTTTTGATATCCTTCCCGAAGCATTCAATATCATTGCCAAACAAAACCTTGATTTTACACCACTGAGTATTATGATCGTGTTAGGATTTTTAGTTTTTCATGTCTTAGAAAAATCCGTTGCTATCCATCACATACATCACCACGAGGATGAGTATGAGCTGGAGGAGGAATATATTAATCACAAACATCCTGACGTCGGATTAGTCGGCGCATTGGGTCTGTCATTTCATAGTTTTCTCGACGGAGTAGGGATAGGATTGGGTTTTCAAGTCAGTCCACGCGTAGGCCTCTTAATCACCGTCGCGGTTATTGCTCATGATTTTTCAGACGGTTTGAACACGGTAACTATCATGCTGACACATAAAAATAAAACAAAAAAAGCTTACCTTCTCCTTTTTATTGACGCTGTAACACCAATATTGGGAGTAGCATCGACGTTTCTCTTCAAAATTCCCGAAAGCGTTTTAATTATGTATCTGGGATTTTTTGTCGGATTCTTATTATATATTGGAGCAAGTGACTTATTGCCTGAAGCACATAGCAGACATAGCTCTTGGAAAATGGTCTGGTTAACAATTCTGGGAGCAGCGTTTATCTTTACCGTTACGAGATTTGTATAAGGCCGGATTACTTATAAAAGAAGACTAACTTTCGCTTTCCTGTACAGCGCGGTCTACAATAAATTTCTGAAACCGTTCGCCTATGATGGCTGGATTATTTATCTCAACGACCGATCTCACAAAGCTTGCCAGAGGCAAACTTATACCGGATTTTTTCTCGAAATAATCTATTGAATCAAGAGAATGAAACCCTTCAACAGTACTTTTTACTTTTTCCAAACTCTCCTCGACCGAAAACTCAGCCATATACTTTCCCAACATAAAGTTTCTGCTTTCGATACTATTACACGTCAATATTAAATCTCCTGTGGTTCCGATCGTTGCTGCCGTGTCCAAATGTAAACGCATTTTCTCACATAACATACGGAATTCTTCTATCGCGAAGACTATCAATTCTACTCTCGTATTCATTCCGTATCCGAGCCCCGCAGACAATCCGCAAACTATTGCATATATATTTTTAAACGCGGAAGAAAGCTCTAAAGAAGCAACGCCTTTTGTAAACCGCACGTGGAAATAGTCTGTCTGAAAAAGATGCTTCAACTGTTTTTGGGTATCCGAAAATTCATTGTACGCGATATTCACTAATGTCGGCATCTTATCGACTACTTCCTGAGCGAAACTCGGACCGATAAGAGAATAATATTCTACATCATCTCCCATAATTTCCTTAACAATTTGCTCCGGCATCTTATGCGTCCCGCGTTCAATTCCTTTACCGGTATTGATAATAATTTTTTTACGCTGAGCAAAAGAAACAAATTTTAAGGCTGAACGAATCGACTGAACCGGAATGGCAAGAATAAGAATATCTTGATTTTCAGAAAATTCTTCTTTCCCGAGAAAAGAAACAGACGATGTATTTTGCGAAATGACTGAATATAACGCATTCCCCCAGACACCGTTGCCCAAGATTTTTATAATCATAAAATCAAGTATACTATATTACTTCAGATACGTATTAAAAAACTGTATTGTTTGCTCCATTGCTTGCGAAGTATCAGGCGATACATTGTGATCCGCTCCGGGATATTCGTGATACGAAACCGTTTTCCCTGCGCTTTTTAAGGCATCTCTCAATGATGTTGAAAAACGCATAGGAACTTCGTTATCTGCTGTGCCGACTTGTATTTGAACAGGAGCTGAAATGTTTGAGACAAATTTGGTCGGATCTACCGTGTTCCAATATTTAGGATCCGTTTGCGGGGTACCATGTTGCTGTATCATTTGCTCAACAATATAATATGTATCCAGATCATTGCCAACAATAGTATTATTTGTCTTTCGTCGATTCCACCATTCTAAAAGATCAGTTTCATTCCCTACTACCCCTGAAAGAATTTCCGCTGCTTTTATATTTTGTGTCATAACCAATTCATGTAAAGTAATATTTCCGCCCATTGAATGACCGAATACACCAATTCGATTTGTGTCAACAAATCGTCCTGAGCTCGCCGAAGGTTCTATTCCTTTATATTTCTCAATTGACGCTAGCGCATTCATGCTGTCCGTCACATAATCAGGAGAAACATACGGCTGCATTGGTGTTCCCTTTGAATTATCATTGCCTCTGTAGTCCGAAGCAAACACGATATACCCTGCGCTTGCTAATGGATCAATCATGATTGCGTAACTGTTCGCCGTCGAATATTGATCGGGAGGAATATATCCGTGATTAAAAAGTATCAATGGCCAACCGTCTTTTGGTTTTTCTCCAAAAGGAACCGTCAAAAATCCGTAAATCTTCAACCCTTCTGAAAGATACGAAACACTATACCTATGATAATTCGGACCGTCATTCAATGTTTGTTCAATTGTAATCGTGCTTCCGGGATATTGTTTCTGCCGCATCGTCACTATCGCAAGTGAATCTGTGTTCGTCTTGGTTGTTTTATTTTGCCTCGAATTGTGATCTTTGAAAAGAAAAACAATCAAGCCGCCTATGATAAGAAGGAAGAGGACAGCAGATATCTGATACTTCATCTAAAAACTCACTGTTCCGGTGATAAAAAAGCGATAAATAAAATACGCAATAATAATAAGCACAACCGCGATAATGATCGGACGGAGAAAATTAATTAAATAGGTAAATGCCAAAAAGAGAAGCACCACGACACCGACAATGGCAATAACTCGAATGATATTGGGATCAATAACCATATCTCAATAAGTATACCATTCAAACCCCATATTCCACAATATAGAAAATAACGCCTGATATTATGGAAAACGTCCAAA
Organism: uncultured Gammaproteobacteria bacterium; assembly: GCA_964485315.1. Taxonomy (GTDB): domain Bacteria; phylum Patescibacteriota; class Microgenomatia; order Levybacterales; family UBA12049; genus DAIDHK01. The sequence continues at coordinate 9,295 of CAZAIV010000007.1, read as the reverse complement.
AAACAAGAAACAACATCGTGAGGTAAGCATGCGACTTAAAATAATTTATTCCTTTTCTATAGTTTTTCCAGGCGAAAATAAAAAAAAACAACCAAGGCAATAAACATGATAAGAGAAAGTACTCCGTGAACGATCGCTAATCCAACGACGAACGAAGGTTCAACCCTGGCAGCTTTCGCATGCTGCGGAACTTGTGACACCATATAGCTGATGTTGAAGAGAACTTCGTAGAGCAACGTAAATCCTGCCAGTTTTACTGGAAATCTGTTCCTTCTATATCCCTGATAGAGCGTATAGTAGATAATTGAAGAAATAATAAGTTCCGCAAAAAGTGTTATTGTGCTGTATACCGGAGCATGCATGTACTTACCTAGAGTAACGTATTGTTAAGTATATATCAAGCTTTACTTAAGTAAACAATGATATACTCAAGATACAAATGAATGTATCGGCTCTTATTTTCGCAGCAACAATTACATTTAGTCCTTTTGCCGCTCTCATCGCGTTTATCATTACCTACGATGAATACCAAAGGCATATCGGCAAGAAGAGAGCGAGGCGCCAAGGGCTGGAAATGGCATTTTTTACTTTTATTGTTTTTATCATTGCGGGACTTGTTTCAGGAGTTATCTTCAGTAAAATTATCAGTCAATAAAGACTAGCTTTGACGTTATAAATCAAGTAATATTGGTTAAGTTTTTTCCTCTTTCTCCAGCAATCCGTCCCGTATCCAAAAAACTTTATGGACATATTTTTTGTCCTCCGGTTCATGAGTTACCATGACTATGGTTTGTTTTAACTCTTTGTTCAGTTTTTTAAATAAATCGAGAACAACTTTCGCTGATTCCGTATCCAGATTTGCCGTCGGTTCGTCTGCGAAAAGAATTTTGGGGTTATTAATCAAAGCCCTGGCAATGGCTACACGTTGCTGTTCTCCGCCTGATAGTTCATTGGGATAATGACCTGCCCGTTCTCCCAAGCCAACCAACGTCAAAAGTTCCAATGCCCGTTTCTTATACTCTGTCTCATTTTTGCCCAGTGCCATTGCCGGAAAAAAAACATTTTCCAAAGCGGTAAACTCAACGATCAGCGCGTATTCCTGGAAAACATATCCCAAAGATTCGAGTCTGTATTTTGTTCTCTGCTTTTCTGATAACACCGTAATATCTGTATCATCTAAAAAAATCCTTCCTTCGGTCGGTGTGTCAATAAGTCCCAGTTGGTGCAATAGCGTTGACTTCCCCGATCCGCTTCTTCCCATGATCGCGATAAACTCTCCGTTATCGACAGTAAACGAGATACCTCTCAAAGCAATCGTCGGTACTTTCCCCTGATATGTTTTTTTTTAGATTTTGTATTTTAATCATATATGTTTTGCTTATCCCCAAATTGCCTTCAGAATATCCTGTTTTGCGACGAGTCTGGCCGGTATATATCCTGCAAGTAATCCTGCAAGCAGCAAACTGATTATCCCGCCGACAATTGTCACAGGATCATGCACCAAATACAGATACCCGAAATCAACATTAATCGGATATGCCGCGAGAAGAGGCGTCAATAACAAAAAGACACAAAAAGAACCGATAGCGACACCGCACAATGCGTAAAAAACAGATTGGAATACATACGAGAGAATAATAATTCTTTGTCTGATTCCGATAGCCTTGAGAATGCCGATCTGGCGGCGTTTTGTAATGGCATTCACGTAAATGATGACGAAAATGGTGATCGCAGCAACCAAAACGCTTATTGCGCTTACGATTACGGAAATCATCCCCAGCGCGTCCAAAAATGACTTAAACGATCCCAGGAGGTCAAGATATGTTTGAATCTTTAATTTCGGCTCGAGTTTTTGTATTTTCTTTTGGTATATCCCAACAGGAGTATTTTGTAAATCGGTTTTTACCAGAATCTGACTGGCGCTGTTATATATGTTCAATACCGACTCCGCCTCTTTGGCTGTAATAAATGTTTCAAATATACCGATAGAATCGTTATATATTCCCTTTACTGTATAAGTTCGCATCACACCATTTGAATAAGTAATTTGTATTTTATCGCCGACTTTGGCGCCACCTAGATCGCTTGGAGCCGGAATACCGTATCCTCCGGCAAGTGCGGAACTGAGCAAGATGCTATCCGTATCGGTTTTGGATAAATACTGCCCAGAAATAACCAATTTGTTTAGTGCTAATACGTCTGCTTCCTGATCAGGATCAATACCAAAAATTGCACCGGAAACATTTTTGAACTGGCCGTTTTTGTCTTTATCAAAAGAAAGAGAACCTGCCAATGAATACCGTCTTGTGGTAGCAATCACTCCCGGAATGCTTTGTATTTCCGCCTGCACCTCGTTCTGATCAATGATATATTGCCTAAGCTGCGGTTTTTCCTGCGGGTTTACAGTAATATCAGAAGCGTATGTATCAATAATAACCTGATAAAACAGATTCTCGAGTCCGTTAAGAATACCCGAGATAAACATCATATTCAAAAATGATAATGAAAGGATAAAAATGAGGAGTGTGACTGTGGACTTATTCCCTTTGAGAATTGATTTATAGGCGATAAATGCCGCTGTTTTTATATCTCTCATAGTTCATACTATCATTGTTGTTCAACAACTTTATCACCAATAGACAAGCCGCTTACCACTTCTGTTTTCGTCAGTCCTTTAAGCCCGAGAGAAACCGGCGTCAGTATGTTTTTGTCATCGCCTGCGAGTTGGACGAAGTTTTCCCCGTTTTTTTTGATAATTGCGTCATTTGGGATTGTTAAAATATTAACTTTGCGCGCAGTTTCAAGCGTAATTGACGCGGTCATGTTGGGCATAATGTCACGGGGCACATTATTCACTTTAATTCCGACATTATAGTCGGTCGTGCCCTGAGTTTTTATCCCTACAGTGTCCATGCTCGAAACTACGCCCGTAAACGTTTGATTCGGCAATGCGTCAAACACAATGCCGGCTTTTTGCCCGATTTTTATTCTGGGCATATTCACTTGGTCAACGGAAGCGGTAATAACAGGATTACTCAGATCCGAAATTATTAAAACCGGCGGAATGACATTGCCGGTTTGCCCTGCCTGTGACTCCGCCGACACTGAAGTCTGCACACTTTGGATCTGATCACCGATATTTTTTTGCAGATTAACGACGGTTCCGCCGACCGGAGCATTTACCGTAATACTTTGCGTGGCATTATAGGTAAGTGTCGCACTATATAGTGCCGCCTGATCTTTCGCGATAACCGCCTGTTGGTTTTTATAATTTGCTTCAAATGCCAGCCAATCATCCTGCGCTGTCGTAAATTCGGGAAGTACCCGGTTGGCAGTATTCGGGCTTTTATCCGAATTTTGATATGTTCATTTTGTCGAGAGATCGTAATACGTTTTCCATGCGGCGAACATGGTAGACTGCAAACTATAAAGAGCAGCTTTATCGGCAGTTACGACAGATGCATCTGACAAATAAGTCGCATATGCTGCAGCTTTTTCTTCATCCGTTGCGGTACTTTCTATATGAAACAAAGGATTTCCCTTTTTTACCTCATCTCCGTTGTTGACGTACAGTTTTGTCATAATGTCGTCGGCAGGAGAATTCACTTGCGCTTGAGAAGCAGTTGTGTATGTCCCGTTTACTAACAGCGTATTAACAATATTCCCCCGCTCAACCGTGTATATGGTATTGTTCTTTACCGGACGCAGCAACGTTGCGAAAATAATGATGAATATAACAAGAATTATCAACGGTACATAAATCCTTTTTTTCTTTATAATAAGAAAAATGTTCCTCATGCTTATATGTTGCTCTTTTTGCTGTTCTTTGGAAACATTCCATTGACATCCTTACGAATAAAGAGTACAGTTTGAACATAAATCAAGAGTGATGGGGAAGGATTTGGCCTGTTGATCCATCCAGCAACCCTTCGAAAAATTCGGGGTGCTCCACCCAAACCCGTAAGGGAGGATTTGGCTTTATACGATATAAAAGCAAACAGCAACCTCTCTTATGGAGAGGTTTTTTTATGAAAACAAAAACAACATTCACATCCGAATCAGTCTGCGCCGGACACCCTGATAAAATCTGCGACCAAGTCAGTGACGCCGTCGTTGATGCTGTTTTGGCACAGGATACGAATGGTCGTGTCGCAGTTGAAACCATCGCAGCATATAATCGATTACTTTTGGTCGGTGAAGTAACGACAACTGCAAACGTACAGTACGAACAGCTTGCGCGGGAACAAATTAAAAGACTCGGATATACAAATCCTGATTTTCATTTTTCCGACAAGTCACCAATTGAAATTGGTATCCACACTCAATCCCCTGAAATCGCTGCCGGAGTAGATAAAGAGGGCGCAGGCGATCAGGGCATGATGTTTGGTTTCGCATGTACCGAGACGAGACAGTTCATGCCATTACCGATTATGCTTGCACATGGGTTAGTAAAAAAAATCGATGAGGTAAAAACGTCTCAAGAGCTTGCGTATCTCCGGCCGGACGGAAAAAGCCAGATCACTGTTCAGTATGAAGGGAATATTCCTGTACGTATACGCCATATTGTTCTGGCAGTCCCTCATGAAGAATCAATAAAGATAACAGAGCTAAAAAAAGATTTATATATACACGTCGTGAGGCCGGTACTGCGGGAATTCGGTTTCACTATTCAATCCAAAAATGTCATTGTCAACGGGACAGGCGTCTGGCATAGGGGCGGGCCTGCTATGGATGCGGGTTTAACCGGAAGAAAAATTATCGTTGATACGTACGGCGGGTATGCAAAAGTCGGCGGTGGCGCATTTTCTGGCAAAGACCCGACCAAGGTTGATCGATCCGGCGCCTATGCCGCGCGGTTCATTGCGAAAAATATTGTCGCGCATCGTTTAGCTGAGAAAGCAGAAGTACGACTCGCGTATGTGATCGGACAAAAACTCCCCCTCATGCAGGAAGTTGAGACATTCGGCACAAATAAAATATCCCGAAATGCTTTGCGTGCTTTTATCCGGAAATTGATTGACACATCCGTTCCGGGTATTATTGAGAGACTTAATTTACGAAGACCGATGTATCTGCCGAGTGCCGCGTACGGACATTTCGGAAGAGATGAGTTTCCCTGGGAACAAATAGTAAACGTGTAATCTTATTTCTTTACGGCGTTTGCTTTGGTCAATGCGGTAAATGCGTCCTGAACGGAAGACATAAATTGCGCCGGGAAAATAATTGTCGATGTTTTCTCCGTACTTATTTCAACCATTGTCTGAAGCGTCCGGAGTTGTAATGCAACAGGATGCTTCGTGATAATATCCGCCGCTTCTCCAAGTTTCGTCGCCGCCTGCATCTCCCCCTGTGCCGCTACGATTTTCGCCCGTCTCTCGCGCTCCGCCTCCGCTTCCTTAGCCATGGCACGCTGCATATTTTCCGGCAGAAGAATATCTTTAATTTCAACAGCGGTGACTTGCACACCCCATGGTTCCGTATGCTTATCAATCACATTTTTAATTTGGGTATTAATATCACTCGTATGGGAAAGCAGTTGATCAAGGCTGAATTGACCGATCACATTTCGTACAGTTGTCTGACTGATTTGATTCACAGCGCTATGGACATTCTCAATTTCCAGAACGGATTTATCGACGTTTATTATTTTGTAATATGCCACAGCGGTAATATCGATAGAAACGTTATCCTTCGTCATAATCCGTTGCGAGGGAATTTCCATCGTAACGATACGAAGACTTACTTTTACCATTCTCTCAATAATAGGGATGATATAGATTAAACCGGGACCTCTGATTCCCTGATATTTCCCCAGGCGGAAAATGACGCTACGTTCGTATTGTTTTATAATCCGTAACCCCAGAAAAAGAATAACCAAAAGAATGATAATAATGTCCAACAGCATACGCGTCCTTATCGTAGTGCTTTCAGGGAAGGTTGTAAAGAGGGATCTGTGTGTCAGTTTATATATTTCTCAACCAATGACAGGAGGCTTTCGACATCGAATGGCTTTGCTAAAAAGTGATCCGCTCCTACTTTTTTACTTGACTTTTCAGCAGTGGGATGAGCGGAAATCATAATGACAGGAATATGTTTTGTCTCATCTTGATTTTTCAGTTTTTTACAAATTATCCTGCCGTCTTTCCCTGAGAGAAGGACATCAAGAATAATAAGATCGGGTAATTTGTCATTTTTGTCATGAAGATTTTCTGCGTATTCTCCTTTTTCCGCTGTTGTCACTTCATATCCTTCACCTTCCAGAGTGAACCGAATAGCATCAAGAATATCCGCATCGTCATCAATAGCAAGTATTTTTTTTGTCATACTTTTATGTAAGAGGAAACGTCTTCTTTTTTCTTATTTTTCCTGCAAAGCTGCATAAGGCAGCGTAAAACTGAATTGAGAACCTTTTCCTTTCGCAGAGACTACATTCATTATACCACCATGTCGCTTAACAATCTCCAGAGAAATATATAAACCCATACCCAATCCCGGAAATGTTTTTTCATCAGCATTTTCTACCCGATAATACTGTTCAAATATTTTTTTCTGATATGCTTCTTTGATACCCAGCCCAAAATCCTGAACAGTGACTACTGCAAAATCTTTCTCCGGCACCAATCGTACAATCACCTTATCTGCATTGGGAGAATATTTGATTGCATTTGTTAAAAGATTAGTCAGCACCTGATAGATTTTATATTGATCTGCGTATACTGTTTTGTCAATCTTTCCTTCAATGCGTATTGTATGTCTTTTCGTTGTCTCCTGTATTACTTCAACCGTATCTTTCACCACGATGTTAAGATCAACAATACCCATAGTGAAATCGAGCTTGCCCTGCTGAATTTTTGAAATGTTCAACAGATCGTTTACCAGAAGTGAAAGTTTATCAGTCTGCTGATCCATTTTCTTAAAGTATGCCTTGAACTTACTGTCACCTTTTTTCTCAAACTGTCTGGAGAGAGACTGCGAATATATTTTCAGGCTCGTGATCGGCGTTTTTAACTCGTGAGAAGCAAGGGAAATAAAATCGTTACGAAGCGATATTGCTTTCTGTGCATCAGTATAAAGTCTTGCGTTTTGAATCGCAATGCCAGCTCTTGCTCCTAATGACTCTGCGATTGCCAGATCGGATTTTGTATAATGGCGTCCTGATTCTGCTGACACAAAGGAAATTGCGCCAATTACTTCCTTGTCAATACGCATTGGAACAACCATCACAGATGTGAATCGGAGTTTCCTAAGGAGCGTAAGTTGTTGCTCATTCTTTGCCGCTTTCACAAGCATTTCATCAGGAATATCTGGATAAAATTCAGACTGACCAGTTCGCAATATGTTTGGTATGCCGGTTTTGGCATTTGGGTCAGGTGGGTTTTTGCGATTGAGTTCCTTTGCCCATTTAACTTTCTTGGGATCAATATGAGCGACTGCCAGTTGCTCTATGCCTTTATCTGTTTCCATAGACACGCCACACCAGTCTGCAATTTCAGGCACTGCAAGTTTAGCAACGTTTTTCAGCGTTTTTGTATACTCTAAAGATGAAGAAAGAATCTTGCTTGCTTCCGAAAGAAACCTGAGATTTTTTTCGACCTGTATCAATCCTGAGATATCTACCCCTGATCCTATCAGATACGGCTCTTTATCAATTAGCATACGCCGGCCAATGAAATAATAAGGAATTCTCCTGCCGCTCTTTCCTACTAAATTTGCCTCAACGCTGTCGTTCCCTTTGGCAAAGACCCGTTTAATAGCAGTCTCGACAATTCTTTTCTCATCAGAATTAAAAAAGTCCAGAGGATGCATGGCGGTAATTTCCCGGGGTGAATACCCGCTGACTTTCTCGAGATTATGGTTCCACCGCAGGAATTTTCCATTTTTATCAAAAAGATAAAAGACTCCAGGCAAACTATTGATAGATGATTCCGAAAATTCTTTTTCGGACAGTAAATTTTCTTCAGCCCTCCTGCGCTCCGTAATATTCCGTACGTTACAGAGTAATCCTTCGAATTTCCCGTCCCTCATAATCGGAGATGCTGATGCTTCAATGGGAAATTTCTTCTTATCATGCGTAACGCACTCAAACTCGACACCTTTAACCCCTTCGCCCTTCGTTAATTTCATGAAATATATAGCTGACCGAAGAGCTGATTTTTTGGTCAGGTATTTACTGAAATGAGTACCAATCGAAACGGATGCCGGAATATTGAACATTTTTTCAAGGGACGGGTTGACATACGTGATGTTCCCTGTTTTATCCGTCAGGAAGATGCCGTCTACAGAAATTTCTGCCAGTTCTTTATATTTTTCTTCAGCTTCTTTGAGAACGAGTTCCAGTTGCTGCTGTTTCGTAATGTCTTCATGCTGGAGAACAATCTTCGAGATTTTCCCTCTCTCATCTTTAATCGGATACATAATTCCGCTGATCCAAATGCAAGAAGCAGCGGTAACTCCCGGAATCGTCTTTTCAGACTCATATTTAATTGCCGGAATGAAGACCTTTTCCCCTCGAAACGCTTTTTTAATGTACGCCAGGATTTTCTTTTCTTCCATCTGTTTATCTCTAAGGATATTGTATTTGTCCACAATATCTTCCTGCTTTGTCTGCCAAAGATTTTCCCACGCTTTATTGACCATTATCGTCATGCCGTCCGGAGAAAATATTTGAGTGCTTATTGGAGACTGTTGAAAAATAGTCTGGAAAGCGGCGTCTGTTTTACTTTCTACTTCTTTTTGATGAGCAATATCCAAAGATGCAGTTATAGCAGGATGCTTATTCATGTAATGCATTATATCATCTATGTAAAGAGAAAATTGGTTACAAAGTGTGATGTAAAGCACATATTCATCTATTTTTGACCCTTTTGCCTGCCAGGCTAATAAGCCGCTCTTCCTATCATAGACATGAGAATACCCAAACATATTATTGACATAACATATTAGTAAGTGCTAATATGTCAATATGGAATATCCGTTAATTGACGCATTCGCAAATGTTGTCCGACTGAAACTCCTCTGCTGCCTCGCAAATGGGAGAAAAAATGTCAACGAATTGATTGGAAATTGCGGACTTGCTCAGTCCGCTGTCTCCCAGCATCTCATAAAGTTGAAAAAAGCAGGTCTCGTCACGGATAAAAAAGAAGGTAAATATGTCTACTACTCATTGTCCCATCCGAAAGCGGCAAAACTAGCACGTGAACTTGAGAACTTTATAGAGGAGACAAGCTATATTAAGTCAATCCCCAAACTTTGAATGATAAAACGTTTGTTTTTTTCATAACATACCCTTTGAGAC
>CAZAIV010000006.1:0-5286 GCA_964485315.1 uncultured Gammaproteobacteria bacterium | reverse complement strand
TGTCATTCTGAGCGTAGCGAAGAATCTCTGGTGAATACCAGAATGTTTCGCAAACAAGTTGCGAGATCCTTCATTTCATTCAGGATGACAAAAAGTGCAAAACTTTAATCTTTAATCAATTTTTTCAAGTCTGTCATGAGGTGATTATAGCAAAAGAACTTCCTTATAAATATACAGTTGCTCTATGACCTACCGAGAGAATAAAAACAATCTTCTCTTTCTCTTTTATTTTGTAAATTACTCTATATACACCAATTTTATAGGTAAATTTCCCAGTAAGCTCACGAGTTAATGGTTTACCAAGAAGATGCGGATCATTTTTAATATCTTCTAACGCAGCGTGTACTGCTTGCTGTTGGTAAATTTTAGAGATTTGTTTAAGCTTCCTTTTGGCTTTTGCGGTGATTTTTAGCTTGTACATCCCATCCTAGCTCTTTTTTAACATCTTCCCAATCTGAATATCTTCCTTCTTTGATGTCTTTTTCTCCCTCTCTAATATCATTCATAAGTCCAGGATCAGCCATAATTTCGTTCGTTTCTTTCCACGATTCATATTCAGCTATCGACATAAGTACAGCTGCAGGAACGCCATTGACAGTAATGACGTATTCCTCCAGTTTTTTATTGGCATTGTTTACGAGTGTTGGCAAATCTTCTCTTGCTTTGGTGATAGATAGAGTGTGTGTCATAATAGAATAATACAGAATTATGTACAGACAGTCAAGTTGCAATTCAGGACAACAACCTGTTATTTTACGTTTTTAGTTTTATATTTTATATTTTTAGAAATAGCTCCACGCCCAAAAACTGAAATCCTGAATGCCGCGACTTCGCAAAAATGCTTCTTTTCGTTGCACAGATTCGGGGCTGTCAAACCAGATAATATGTTTTTGTTTTTTTACGTCAATATATGTCACTGTCTGTTCACCGGAATCTTTATCTGTGGAGACCAGACAGTTTTGCTGAGAGCACGAATCGATAAATTTCTGTTTAATGTCACTATAACTGATCGCCTGACCGACTCCTATGGCATGTCCGCTGCTGTCCACTGGCCAGTCATATCCAAATAAACCAAAAACTATTGCCAATTTACTTTTCAGGACAACTGCTTCATAATCCGTCAGCATTTTCCCCAGATCATAGTTCTCTTGATCTGTCGCTATAATCGGAAAGTTCGGTCCCTGATCCCCGCTCGCTTTATGCAAATCATACGCCATAATATAAACTGAATCCGCATCTGCCGATACATGTTTGAGGTCAAAAGGTCTTGGCCGATAAAATGTGTCTCCATACATTGTAACCGAATAGGTTAAATTTTTTTGCTTCGCCGATTGAGAAAAAAGGTCATTAAATTGGTTCACCTGTGTAATGAGCGAATTAAATGGAAAAGCGCTCATCTCGAGATCCAATACGACACCCGAAAAACCTTTTTCTTTTGCCAAATCCAGAGAATCGATGATAATGCTTTTTTGTATATTCTGATCACTTAATATCGCGCTGTTGTCCCTGCTATCAATCATTCGTATAACGAGTAACATGTTCTTATCCCCCGGAACGAGCGAAAGAAATAGAGGCACATCTTTATACCCGTCCTCTTTCGTATCAATTCCTGTCTTTGTTGCTTGAAGACCAAAATATAAATAGGTGTCATACGTTGCCGGCAGCGCTTGTTGGCTTGATAAGCCCCAGTACGGCACAAAAAGTGACATTTTCTCTACCGTTTGATCCGGCTGTGACGTTATGGAAGGAGCAAGGATAGTATTTTCTGTTTTAGAAATTATTGCCGTATCTGTATTTGCCAACCGCCACCCATAGATTCCGGCAATGACGATAATAACCCAAAGAATAATAAACCACTTCATATTGGTTTTTCTTTCAAATGCAATATATACCCGATGTATGTTGACACAGGATGCAACACAAACCACAAAATAAACAAAAGCGTGTATTGGTAAAAAGAAAGCGGCATATATAAACTCATAAGCAAACAACCGCCAATAATATAATCAATCTGATCAAAAGGAAACCATGATTTTCCCGACGGAATAGACAATTGTCTCTTAAAAAAACTTTTGACGATGTCTCCTCCTAATGCGCCCAATCCTGCCAACGATCCTAAGAGAAATGGATTCAGCTGATTATAATCAAGCGTAATAACTTCTCTGATACCTTTAAATTCCCTATATAACCAAACTTCCATCCAGGAGACTACAATACCCACGATAATTCCGGCGATTATTCCTCTAATTGTTTTGTGATCACCTAAAATTCTCTTCCCCTTAAATTTTAAATAACCATCCAAAGGATAATTAAATTGTTTCAAAAACTGCAAATGTCCTGCAAAAATCGGCGCAGTATTCGCCAAACCTGCTGGTAAAAAGTACCAGAGAACGAAAAAGAATGTACTCATAAAGTTGTGCTCATTTGTTATGCTGAATTTATTTCGGGATGACAGATTCTTTCACGCAACAAACGGCAAATAATATTGATCAATATCTTTATCATTGTTTCGCAAAAACGTTATGACGCCCGGCAATACATGAATTTTTATTCCTTCTTTGCGCATTACCGAGTCGCCGTCAATTTGTACAAACGGTTCTCCTTGAATGGATATTTCGGATGCCTTAAAATGCACCTTCCCCAATTCCGTATAGAAAGGATGACGAAATCCCCGCAATCGAAGATTTCGGAAATATGCATATTTCGTTGAAAAAAGCGTACAGTCCAACAGTCCGTCATTCAGTTTCGCATGCGGAGAAATGACCAGATTCTGTCCGATGACCGGACAATTCGCGACGACCAAAGAAGACGCAGTCGCGCGCAAACTTACTTTATTATCAATCATAAAGCGTATTTCCTGCTCCGGATGACTGAAGATACTACGCACTCCTGAAAGAATATAAGACGGCAAACCGATATAACGAAAGTTCACTCGATTAAACACTATTCTGGCGTCAAATCCCGCACTGATATTAAACACACCCACAGGATACTGCGGACTATTCGTCTGCATAAGATCAATCGTCACCCGCTTCGGTTGCTGGCGGAGAACAAACATTGCTTTTTCCAGAGTTTCTACTCCCAGACAAAACGATAACGCATTCCCTGTTCCCATAGGAAGAATAGTTAATAACGGTTTCTGTTTTAATGGCAATATTGCCCGGCAGATTGCGTTTATTGTTCCGTCTCCGCCTGCAATCGCGATAATATCAGGTTTCTGATCTCTGATATATTTTGTGACATCCTGTAATTCCGTAATCAGCACAGGATGCTTTGGCAACTGGAGAAACTGTTTTCCTGCCTTTTTCCAAAGCTCCACTCCATGCCCGTCGTTCGCATGCGGGTTGAGCATATACAAGATTTTCTTCATAGAACAAATTGTCATGCTGAATTCACCGTGTCCCTCCGAAGCCTTGCGCGAAGGGGGATTTCAGCATCTTTTTGAATCTATTAAATTTCGGACACAAATACGCCAAAAGAGATGCTCTCACTTCATGTAATGATCCATCCCGTAACAATTTCACGAGCGTTGCTTTTTCCGGCAAATTCGAAACCATGCTATATGTGTTTCCTATGCCGATTCTGCAATGCGCATCACTGCTTGCCGCTTTCCCCAAATTATTTTCTGAAACATATTTTTTCGCCAAAATCCGTGTCGCTGGCTGCATACTTCTGCCGTTAAATACCTCGACAATAGTAATATCATTTACGATTAACTGAAATATATGTTCGGAAATTCCTTTACGAAGCGTCTCGAACGGATGGGGGATATAGACGAGTCCTTTTTGTTTTTTAATTGTATCGACTGTATCCCGAGCTGACATACCTGAAGCTATTTTATTTGTCAAAAACAAACCGATAATTTCTCCGTCTTTCGTCATAATTTCTTCCCCAACGATAATTTGTGAACCCAACTTATGCTGCAGAGAGAGAGCAAAATCAATTCTATTATGATCTGTCACTGCTATACAATCTAAAATCTTCTTCTCAAGAAGCACTTGGTAATCTCGCTCGCCTAAACCGCCGTCAGGTGATAGAATAGAATGAGTATGGAGATCAATCTTTATATTGTTCATAATGTAATATTTTGTCATTCCGAATTTATTTCGAAATCTTATATTCTGATGTCAAATTTTCAATTTTTAATTACTAAGTCATGTTACGCAGTCATCATGTTTCTGGCTTGTCCAGAATCGTATTTGCGTAAGGTGAGTTACTAATTCTAATGAATGTTTTAATTATTAACTCATGTGTTACGCATCTTTTGTCATCCCTGGAGGCAAACCAGGGATCCATCTTGGTACGATCTAATTGGATTCCCGCCTTTGCGGGAATGACAAGTGAGTAAAGCGAGTTATGTAATTTTCAAACATTTTATCATTGATTAGAAATTAAAAATTAGTAATTAGAAATTTTCTGTTATGCTTTCATCCTTTAAGCCATCAATCGACAAAACTACTCAAAAAATCGTGTCTCCTTTTGCTGACACTAATCCCAACCTCTTAACTCTCATAGGTATTGTACCATCTTTATTGTTTTTCTTGGCGATGATATATCACTGGTATTTTTGGGCCATTATCTTTTTTTTGGGAAATGTATTTGATATGCTGGACGGCGCAGTTGCGAAACGATTTCATAAAGTCACTGCTTTTGGCGGCTTTCTCGATTCGACATTTGACCGAATTGCAGACTTTTTCATTATCACTTCGTTTGGCTTTGCCGGACTTTCTAACTGGCCAATCGTTCTTTCCCTTTTGCTTTTCTCGTATCTCGTCAGCTACGCCAGAAGTCGAGCAGAATTGGCATCCAAAGCAACGCAAACATTTGCAGTAGGACTTATTGAACGAACAGAGAGATTAGCTATCGTCTTCGTTTCTCTTATTCTCTATCTTCTATTCCCATCTGTAAAAATTGCACACTTAAATATTTTAGAAGTCTTCTTTTTACTATTGACCGGTTTATCAATAATCACATTATATCAGCGGGTTCGGAGCGCATATAAAAGATTATAGATTTATATAAATCTCTGCATGATAAGTTTATAATTTTTCTAAAGAAATAACCTGATTACTTAAAATATCTGATAATAGATAATATCTCCTAACAAAAGAACTGCGGCGACTATAAATATTATTGCAATAATACTCTTTCTTCTCATCATTGATCTTATATCCATATTAGGAGCAACTTTTTTAAATAATCTCTCCCATATCCACAATAAAGGATAAGCCACCATAATAGAAACAAGCTAGTGTAGTGAGTCACGTATAGCATTACAACGATTAA
>CAZAIV010000005.1:0-4906 GCA_964485315.1 uncultured Gammaproteobacteria bacterium | reverse complement strand
ATGAGGAAACCAGAGGTATTATTAACTTTGCAAAAAATTGTTATCTGACCTTGATTTGTTACATGCTGAAGCTCTTTGACATTGCGGGGATAAGCTAAAATGAGTTTTGTACCAGACTCCCTCCAGAGTCATTACGGCGTTGGGGTAGGACTGGGAGTATCAGTAGGACTCGGCGTTGGACTTGGGCTTCCATTCGGAGTAGACGTAGGCCCCGATTGAATCGGCGTTGGTGTCGGATTTCCCAATAAATCAGCCGGCGGGTTCCACATCTGATCACTTGCGTGATTTTGTTGAATCCATGCATTAATACCGTCTTGCCAGCGATTTTTCCCGTCCGTTGAAACAGGATCTTTCTCTTTAAACACATAATAATCCTTGCCGCCCTCCGACTGATACACGGGCGACTGACTTGTCGGCTCTGTTCCTTTAATAAAATATTCTACACGAGTCGGCTGTCCCGCATGAGGAAGACCTCCGGCAAATGCGTCAATAGGCATAGCGATCACATCATCAGGCTTTTGCGGTTGCTCGTCGGGTTTTCCCTTCAATATATATTGCATAAGACTATTCCATATCGGAGCAGCACCGGTAATACCGGACGCCAATTGCTGATTCATCGGCGAATCGTCATTATTCCCAACCCAAACACCGACGACGTATGACGGTGTATACCCGACAGTCCAGTTATCTTTCTTATCATCTGTCGTACCTGTCTTGACAGAAACTGTTTTCCCCGGAACGACTAATGAGGAATACGGACCAAATTCTGTAAGGCGCGCGTTATTATCAAGAAGAATATGAGAAATTAAGAAAGAGACTTCGGGAGATAATATTCTTTGACCGTTATCCTGATGGTGTTGATAAAGAATATTCCCGTTGGAATCAGTCACTTTTTCAATCGCATACGGATTATGCCTGACACCTTCTGTCGCAAAGACACTATACGCGCTCGTTTCATCGAGAAGTGTTGTTTCACGACCGCCGAGAACAAGAGACAAACCGACATCTGCCATGTTTGCCGGAGTCGGCTGCCAATTACTGATACCCATATTATATGCATTCTGCATCACGGGTTGAATACCGACATTGGCCAACATTTTTACGGCAGGAATGTTAAATGAGTTTCCCAACGCGAAACGAATCTGGACAGGGCCATGCCATTTCCCGTCATAATTTACCGGTGTATAAGGTTTATCCTGATCGGTCGCTTGAAAATCTGTCGGAACATCCATGATAACTGTAGCCGGCGTATATCCTTTTTCAAACGCGGTTGCATACATAATCGGTTTCAGCGAAGAACCGGGTTGCCGATTCGCCAATGCTGCGTTAAAATTACCGTCATTGTTCGTATCAAAATAATCCTCGCTCCCAACCATCGCAAGAATTCCTCCTGTTTTCGGATTCCGAACGACAGCCGCTCCATTGGTGACGTGTAAATTCTTTAATCCCGCAATTTCGGTTTTTACAATATCTTCTGCTTTCTGTTCAATGGAATAATCAAGCGTCGTATATACCTGAAGACCACCTGTCTCCAAAGCCTGTTCTCCGAACTGATTCGCCAACAATTGTTTGACATACATCACAAAATGAGGCGCTTTAATAGAAAGGTTATGTTGAGAAAACTGATAATTCGCAATCTCGTTATACGCAGACTTTGCTTTATCCTGTGTAATATATCCGTCGTTTTCCATCTGTGTTAAAACCGCTTGCGTTCTCGCCAGATAATATTTATTTCCGCTGAAAGGAGAATAGGTACTGGGACTTTGTGGTAATCCCGCAAGGAAAGCGCATTGAGCAAGATCGAGATCTTTTACGCTTTCTCCGAAATACTGTTCTGCGGCAGCTTCCACTCCGACAGCAGTTCCTCCATAAGGAATATTATTCAGATACATTTCCAGAATCTGATTTTTCGAGTATGTTTGATTTACCTGAATTGAGAGAATAAGCTCTTTAATTTTTCTCACAACAGTTCTGCTTGAATCCTGCAATAAAACATTTTTCACTAACTGCTGACTGATGGTGGATGCGCCACCGAGTCCTTGGCCACGAATATAGTTATAGAGAGCACGGATATAACCGACAGGAGAAAATCCGCTATTATTATAAAAATCTTTATCTTCAATTGCTATTGCTCCATCCTGCAGATATGTAGGGATATCGGCCAATTTTACATAAGTTCTATTTTCATTTTGATAGACGGAATAGAGAAGAACTCCGTTTTTATCATAAATACGCGTCGCGTCTTTATATTGTGAGTGCACAAGTGTCCCCGGCGCAGGTAAATCACGACTGTACCAAAAGAAGAGAAAAGGAGTAATGATGACAAAAGCAATCAAACAAAGGAAAATAAGCTTCGCGACTCTGCTCCAGAATGTCACGTTCGAGAAGGAAAAGAAGCGAAAATATCGACCACGGATTCGGCGGCGACGGCGCAGCGCATAGTCAACCATACCACTATAGTATAGCAAATTTGCGTTTTTCTTGTTTTCCGCATTGTGATACACTATGTACAATACACATCTTTATTTTATATGAAACAACTGCTCAATACCCGACCTATTCAGTTGCTCATTATTGCTCTGTTCGTTTTCTCGATCTTTGGAACAAAAGCATTCGTACCCCATGCATATGCTGCAGCATATTTAGACATTCGTCCGAACAGAGACACTTGTGGAAAAATTCAAATTGCGCAGCCGGTAGCCAGTCCTTCCTGCAATTATCATCGTGACAGTTACTGTCCGGTACCGCCAGCGTATCCACCCAGTGGAGGCAATTCTTATTCTACTTCTATCACTGTTACCAGTTACGACGGCCGGCCGCATACGTTTACATACATTACCGGTGACAGTTTTTGTCTGCAGGCCTATTTTTGTCAAACTGATACTCGCGGGAAGTGTAACGACAATAATGTTTATGCACAAAAAACTGTTTCTGTCCCTGCAACCGTTATCATGGATGCTTCGCGGCTCGCACTGAACTACGGTCAGGCTTGCGGATCATATCAGCAGGACTTTTATGTTACAGCAGTGGACGGAGATACAAGCTGTACTTATGGCACACAAGGCACTGCGTCTAATGGTTATAAGTGGCAACCTGGCGCGAATTCGCTCTGCGAAACAGGAGTAACGTGTTCATCAACCCCGCCCGCGGATGTATGCTCCCAGCCGCCCTCACAGCTGCAGGGTTTCTTCAGCTCTGACGGAAATTTCAAAATCCCAGGTAACGGAGGAACAGATCTGCATCTGGGTATTGAAGGAGCTATAGTGGTTAATGCCGGTAAAAGAGGAGGAACGCTGCAGATGCATAGAACGCTGGGCGCAGGTAATAATTTATATCCAGCCGTAACTTTCCGAGAACGACCGGATATGATTCTCAATGCCCCTGATCTTTTGAAATCACCAAATTATCTGTATACCGAAGTTGCTCCGTAACTTTGCTTTTTGCATTCTGAATTGATATCATACTTTCATCAGTATGGACAAGATTATAGAATTGCTTACACGAGGTATTGTTAATATTATTCCTGACAAAGATACACTTGCCAAACGATTGGCGTCGGGGAAAAAATTAAATATTTATCTTGGTATTGACCCAACAGCGACACATATTCACCTTGGTCACGCGGTTCCGCTTCGTAAACTCCAAGCGTTCGCCCAGCTCGGACACCACGTCACATTTTTGATCGGAGACTTTACCGCATTAATAGGGGACACCTCTGACAAGGATACCGAGCGGCCTCAGCTCACCAAAGAGCAAGTTGAGGAAAATTTTCAAACCTATAAACAACAGGCGGAAAAGGTATTAGATTTTTCTCAAATTGAAATTGCCTATAATAGTAAATGGCTGCATAAACTGGATTTTATAACAACGGTAAAACTCTGCCGGCAATTTTCCTTGAACGATTTCGCCAGTCGTGAACTCATTAAAAAAAGATTAAACAACAATCAGCATATAACCTTATTGGAAGAGCTCTATCCTGTGATGCAGGGATATGACAGCTATTTTATGGATACTGATTTGCAAATCGGCGGAGCGGATCAAACTTTCAATATGCAGGCGGGCAGGATTCTGCAGAAAAATTGGCGGAATAAAGAATCATTTGTGATGTCTACCGATTATCTTTTGGGGATCGACGGAAGAAAAATGAGTAAGTCATGGGGGAATGCGATCTGGCTGGATGACAAACCGGAAGATATGTACGCCAAAGTTATGGCCATCAACGACGATCTTATTGTTCAATATTATACGCTGGCAACGGAAATTGATCTTGATGAAATTGAAAAAATGCAAGAGAAAATAACTAACGGTGAAAACCCGATGATGGTTAAAAAAGATCTTGCGTATCAAATAGTCGCAGAATTATATGATGAAGAAAAAGCGCAAGAAGCAAAATCGTCTTTTGAAAAACGGGTACAAGGGAAGAATTATGTCACCGGTGAAGTTGAAACTGTATATGTCCATCCAGGAACACCGGATTTAGAATCACTGCTTATTGGTGCTCATTTTGTCGGAGAAATTACGCTAGTAAAAAGCAAAGCTGAAGCAAAAAGATTAATTGAACAAGGCGGAGTATACATTGATGAAATAAGAATAACAAAACCTGATGAGCTTATTACTTTAAGGGATAATATGACTTTAAGATTCGGAAAAAATAAAGTTTTTCGGTTAAGGTTAAAATAGATTTTTAACTTTGAACTGAATACGTCACGTTACGCAGTTACTATGTTTCTGGCAAGGCCTGAATCGATTCTGGATGCTCCGTCTGCTGACGGATTACCAGAAACATATTTTGCGTACGGAGAGTGAATACTATGGAAAATATTAGAAAACACAGAAAAATATGGACTGTGATCGCGATCATCGCGTCTGCAGCTCTAATTATAACCTCATTTCTGCCGTATCTAGC
>CAZAIV010000004.1:0-1580 GCA_964485315.1 uncultured Gammaproteobacteria bacterium | reverse complement strand
TGCTGTTGTAATTGCAGTAAAAATTCCTCAGCATTTTGCGTCAAAACTTCGCGAGGCTTAGATCCTTCTGCATGTCCTACTATCTCCATAGCTTCAAGCTGATCCAAGATTCTGGCTGCTCTAGCATAACCTACAGACAAGCGTCTTTGCAACAAAGAAGCAGAAGCTCTGTCATGCTGACGAACAGTACGAACCGCTTCTTCAAATAAATTGTCTCTGCCCTCAGCGTCACCACCCGCGCTGCTGCTTCCTCTTTTTAATGGCAAAGGCTGGGTGAGAATTTCTTCTGTAAACTGAACAATAGGAGATTTTTCTTTGAGAAAATCAACCAGTTTTTTTATTTCTTTCTCCGAAACATATGTGCCTTGAATACGAGAAGGCTTTGCTTGATCCGGAGGAATATAGAGCATATCGCCGCGACCTAGCAATTTTTCCGCTCCAGGACTGTCAATGATCACACGCGAGTCAATCATGGATGACACGTTGAAAGCAATACGAGTAGGTATATTTGCCTTGATAAGTCCGGTAATGACATTGACGGATGGACGTTGGGTCGCAATCACCAAATGAATGCCTGTAGCTCGCGCCATTTGAGCAAGTCTGGCGATAGCATCTTCCACTTCAACCGGGGCGAACATCATCAAATCTGCCAATTCGTCAATAACAATCACTATATAAGGCAGGGCTTGAAAACCCGCGAGCTCGTTATAAGAATCAATATTTCGCACCCCCCGATCCGCAAATATTTTATAACGTTTATCCATCTCGGAAATCGCCCATTTCAAAGCTGAAAGAATTTTCTCAACCTCAACAATAACAGGGGTAAGCAAGTGCGGTATGCCATTGTAACCGGAAAATTCCACTCGCTTGGGATCTATTAAAATCATCTTTACCTCAGCCGGAGAAGCGCGGAAAAGAATAGACGCGATAAAAGAATTCATAAGTACGGATTTCCCCGAACCGGTAGTTCCGGCTACCAATACATGAGGCATTTTGGCGATATTCGCTACAATCGGAGTACCTGATACATCCAGACCCAATGCCACGGTTAAACTGGATTTATCTTTATGCATCGCTACCGATGAAAGCATAGTCTTGAGCGTTACTACCTCCAATGAACGGTTGGGAATTTCAATGCCAACTAAATTTCTTCCGGGAATCGGAGCTTCTATACGGATTTGTCCTGTGGGCGCTTCAGTCGCTAGCGCCAGATCATTTGACAATGATGTGATCTTGGATACTTTTGTTCCCAACGAAAGTTCCAACGCATATTGAGTTACCGAGGGCCCAAGATTTACTTCGACAACGCGCGCGGCAATACCAAAACTTTGCAGCGTTTTTTCAATAAGCGAAGCTAATTTTTTGATATCTCCTCTATCTGCTTTTTGTCCCGGGATATCGGAAAGAAGCGACAATGGCGGATACTCCCAAATCCCATTGGCGGTTACCGCGTTACTTATCAATTTATCCGATATCATCACCTGATCTTTTTTAATAACAGGCGCTTGGGCACGTAACGGTTCTTTTGCTGAAAGTGTCGCAGGAACATATTCTTTTTGTCCGCCTTTAATTGTCATAGG
>CAZAIV010000003.1:0-4748 GCA_964485315.1 uncultured Gammaproteobacteria bacterium | reverse complement strand
CAATACACCTATGAAAAAATGGATCGACTACAACACTGCGGCGATTCGCTACTTATTCTATATCCTTTTTTTTACCGTCCCGCTCTTCTTTACGAATAACACATCGGAGTTGTTTGAATTCAACAAAATGTGGCTCACATTTTGGTTGTCTTTCCTCATTTTCGCTTTTTGGGGTACAAAAATGGTTTTGGAGAGACAATTTCGAGTCCAAAGAACAAAATTAGATATCCCTCTTCTGCTATTTCTTGTTTCCCAAATAGTATCCACGATTTTTTCTATGGATCAACATATTTCCTGGTGGGGATACTATTCACGTTTTAACGGCGGCCTACTCTCAACAATTACATACATTTTCCTTTACTTTGCGCTTGTTTCAAATCTGCGAAAGAAGGATGTCACACAGCTTCTCTGGGTCGCTTTGGGAAGCTGTGTTCTTGTCGCGCTTTGGGGGCTTCCATCTCATTTCGGATATGATCCTACTTGTTTGTTATTCAGAGGAACATTTGATGTCTCCTGCTGGACATCCGCATTTCAACCAACTGTTCGTATCTTCTCTACACTCGGTCAGCCCGCATGGATGGCAGCATATCTTAGTATATTTTTACCTGTTACAACGGCGCTTTTTCTATTGCGTATAAAGGGTGAGAAGAAGCTTATGCCTCTCTCGTCGCGTAAGGTGACACTTCTTACCGTTTATTTCATACTTCTTTTTCTGTTTTATCTCGACTTACTCTTCACCGATACCCGCGCCGGTTTCTTAGGATTCTGGATCGGAAATAT
Organism: uncultured Gammaproteobacteria bacterium; assembly: GCA_964485315.1. Lineage (GTDB taxonomy): Bacteria > Patescibacteriota > Microgenomatia > Levybacterales > UBA12049 > DAIDHK01. The sequence continues at coordinate 3,968 of CAZAIV010000003.1, read as the reverse complement.
CGTTTTCTGGGTCGGACTTTTTTTTACAGATATTCTCTCCCGCAAATTATTCTGGCAAACGGCGCTACTGTCCAATATTCTTTTTCTTCTCATAAATTTCTTCTACCAAACACCGATTAACCAACTCAATCGTTTCTCCCTCTCAGGAATAATACAGGCGACTACTCCGAAAACAGCGCCGGTAAAATCTGCCGCACACATTTCTCCCACACCGACACCTGCCGATACGGGAGATCTCAGTGACGGCATTACCGACTCGGGGACAATCCGCCTCTTCGTATGGCAAGGCGCGATAAAAGCCTGGGAGAGTCATCCGCTCATCGGTACAGGTGTTGAGACATTCGCCTTCGCATATTATCAGTATCGGCCTGTCGGACATAACATGACCAGTGAATGGGATTATTTATACAATAAAGCGCATAACGAATATCTGAATTACCTGACAACAACCGGACTATTCGGATTAAGCACATACCTCTATTTTATTTTTGGATACAGTTTTTTTTCCTTACTGTATCTGTTGAGAAACTCAAGAGACGTAAACAAACGAAATGAAATCATCCTCACTCTCGGTCTTCTTGGCGCGATGGCGAGTATCTTCATTTCAAATTTCTTCGGCTTCTCAGTGGTTATTATTAACGAATTTCTTTTCCTTACCCCGGGTTTTTTCCTTATTCTTACCGGCCAGCTATCATCAGAAAAGCAATTTGTGCTATTTAAGAAGAAAGACCCGGAAGAAAAAGGAAGACAGCGCGATCAAAGCATATCCGGCGCGCAATGGTTGCTTATCGCCGTCATTTGGGTAATCGCAATATACTACGAACTTATCTTCATCACATATTGGAATGCCGATGTCGCATATGCTCTCGGACACAACTATGATTCAGTGAATCAATATCCGAAGGCATATCAACCATTGGTTGATGCGACAAATATGCGTCCGGACGAACCTGTTTTTCAAGATGAATTGAGTGTCAACGAAGCGGCGCTGGCGGTTTTATATGCGCAGAATAAAGATGCGTCTGATGCACAAAATTATGCCAATCAGGCAAAGGCAATCAGTGACACATTAACTGCGCAATATCCAAACAACATCTTATTTTGGAAAAGCCGTGTGAGAATCTTTGTGTTGCTCGGAGCCGATAATCCTGCTCTTCTTAACGAAGCGCTTTTCGCAATCCAAAAAGCGCACACCCTCGCTCCCACAGATGCGAAAATTTTATATAACCTGGGAGTGCTTTACGGAAGAACCGGGAATGTGCAACAAGGCGCGCAAGTGCTTGAACAAACGATTAAAGATAAACCCGATTATCGGGATGCATATTATGCTCTTGGCCTTTTCTATCGCGACCTTGCGACGAATCAGGCAGGCAAGGTTACCAATCCTGCAATGGAGCAAAAGGCTGTCAATACAATGCATTTTATTCTTCAACGTATCGGAAGCAATGACCCTGAAGTGAAAAAAACATTGAAAAGCTGGGGAGCGGAATAATTGAAAATTTGTTATATGTTACCAATCGTGCAAACACCAAACGAAGTTCTCTCAAGGAAAGCGCAACCTGTGCCTAAGATCGATGCATCTATTAAAGAATTCATTACGCAAATGACTGAGACGCTTTTGCATGCGAAAGATCCTGAAGGAATCGGCCTTGCGGCGCCGCAGGTAGGTAAATCACTACAGATTTTTATCATCAGGCCATCATCAAACCATCAGGTTGCCGTTTTTATTAATCCTATTATGAAAATTCCTGAGGAAGAGAGAATTATGGATAGGAAACAAACACGAAAAAAGAAAAAGGGAGTCAAGCTCGAAGGTTGTCTCTCATTACGGGATATCTGGGGAGTTGTCCATCGTTATCCCAAAATTGTCCTGTCGTATCAGGATGAGACAGGAGCGCACTTTAAGAAAACGTTCACGGGATTTTTGGCAACGATTATTCAGCATGAGTACGACCACCTCCAGGGAATTTTGTTTCCGAAACATGTACTCGAACAGGGAAATATACTTTATAAATCGATTCTGAACGAAAAAGGAGAAACTATCTTTGAAGAGCTAAAGATTTAGCAGCACACTGTAGTATAGGAAGGAGCATATTCTTCAGCCAATCCGGCATGTGAGGATAATTCCTGAAAAGATTTACAACATACTCTACAAACCATCTTGGAACGTTGCATGCATTGTGACCTTGGCCGGAGCTTACACTGAAGGATACACTTACAGAATTCCTGGCAACACCGGCGCCTTTACTCGAAATATACGGAGTAGCAGAAACAGTATGATTACCTGTCGTTAGCGTCCAACATTTTGGCGATAGAACACTACCAAAGTCCCCGCCCACAAAGTAAGGATAGTAATTTTCTGTATGATAGTTTTGGTTTCCATCATAACCGAAGACCACACTACTATGTTGGAGAAGTGTTCGCCCTGATATTCATACACGTCTCGGGAAGAGAAGAAATATGCACCTGTGCTCCATTATAAAGCGTCTGTATATCCTTATGTGTGTGTTTGCCCGTTCACCGACACCAGACTGGTTACAGATTGTGAGAAGAACACAGGCTTTGGTGTAGGAGTACCGTTCGGACAGATAAGCGCTTCCGGCGGACAAGGAGCACAGCCTTGTCCGGCAATACAGTTCATCGCGCATGCCCGATATTGATAGTAGCGCCCGGCAGGAGGAGTCGGTGTTGATGTTGGACGGACAACTGATGTCGGCGCAGGTGTCGTTGTCGGTGGAGGACAGCCAAGGCAATACGCGCGCGGTGTAGAAGTGGGAAGAACTTGTGTAGTCGTTAAGGAACTGCTGTCGGGCCCGCCTTGCCCAATAGTAATCAGAGAAGGGTCTGTAGACAAAATGACGTTTTCACTACTGGCATCACTGGAACCCAACGAATAAGCCTTCGTGTTGACGGCAAAAGAAACAGGCGAGTTCGTGACATTCCCTAACGCCGTAAGGGTCAGTGTTCCAAGTATTGCTGTCGTTTGGATTGCTTTTGTTGGATCACTCCCTACTGATAATGCCACTGCTACCTTGCCTGCGCTATATATAGGTCCTTCTAAGGTTTTCGGAAAAATCGCCGTGTTGGGCGTAAATGCTGAAGCTCCCGCCTGAAAGTATGTTGGGTCATATGTTATTTCAAGCTTAACCAATGAAACGAGATTTGTCCCGGGATGATCGTGATGGTAAGAGGAATAGTATCACCTATGTTTGCGTTTACTGTAGAAGGAGAAAAGGAAAGCGTCGTTGCCGCAATGGCATTACTTCGATATTGCTGCTGTGTTTGGACTCCGACGACTGCCAAAAAAGTCGCAAAAAGAAAGAAAAGAATAAGGAGAACGACATAGAATCTTTTCCGAAGATAAAGAGGTCTTTTCGTGCCCGATGATGCTGATCTCTTCTTCAATTCGCCAATTTTCTTTTTGTGATTGCGCGGCATATTTTTCTCTTTACTTAAGCTTATCCATAATCCTTTTTCTTTGTCACGGCCTAGTATTGAAATTTCTTTCTTTCACTTCAAATGATTCCATGATATAAATAGAGCATGAAAAGTAAGATTGTCTTCTTCGGAAACACAAGATATTCTGTCATCGTCGAAAAAAAGTTACATGAGAAGTTCGGACTTTTGGCAGTTGTCACGCTCCCGGATCAACCACAAGGAAGGAAAAAAACGCTTACGCCGACAGCAGTCAAATCATTTGCAATGGAGCACGCTGTGCAAGTCATTGAAGCGACCAAACTCGATGAGCATACTGTAGAACAAATAAAAGACCTGCAACCCGATTTTCTGGTCGTCGCAGACTATGGTTTGATTCTTCCAACCAATCTATTACAAATTCCTACATTTGCGCCGCTGAATGTCCACCATTCATTGCTCCCCAAATATCGCGGCCCTGCTCCTGCTCCTTTTGCGATTTTGAATGGAGAAAAAATCTCCGGAGTAACAATTAAAAAAAAAAAAAAAGAGGT
>CAZAIV010000002.1:0-25811 GCA_964485315.1 uncultured Gammaproteobacteria bacterium | reverse complement strand
AGATCTCAGATTTAAGATTTTTTCTTCGTATCTTTCAAAATTTTCCCTTTTTCCAAAGCAATGGTTCGTTTCAGTAAATTGTTTACAATATCGGCATTATGTGTCGCCATCAGAACAGTCGTGCCTGCTTTATTCACATTTTGAAGAATTTTCACGATTTCCCAACTGGTTGTCGGATCAAGATTTCCTGTCGGTTCGTCTGCAAGTAAAATATCGGGGGAGAAGACAAGCGCCCGCGCAATAGCAGCGCGCTGCAATTCACCGCCTGAAAGTTGGATGGGGAATTTATCTTTTTGTTCCGTAATTCCGACCTGTTCAAGTATCTCATCTACTCTGTTTTTTGCTGTTTTTTTATCAACATTCGAAACTTCCAGAGGTAAAACGATATTTTCATAAATGGTTCTGTCCATTAACATCTTAAGATCCTGAAATACAATCCCTATTTTTCGCCGCAAATGTGGTACTTTACTGTTCGGCAAGTGCACGACATCAATATCATTGACAATGATGTTCCCCTCGCTTGGCAGCATATCGCGAATGAGCAAACGCAGAAATGTCGTTTTCCCGGAACCTGATGGGCCAATAAGGAAGACGAATTCGCCTCTGCCGATATCCAATGTGATATCCGAAAGAGCGACAGCTCCCGTACCGAATGTTTTTGTAACGTTTTCAAGTTTAATCATTATTATTCTACCTGAACTTTTCCTACATCCATTAACCAACCTGCATGCTGCGCTGTTTGTGTCGCGCCCCAAACTTTTACTTTATGATTGATAAATAATGATAAATCAACAACTGACGATGTTAAATAGACATTTTGGCTTGCTCCTCCCGGTCGAACCAAATGATACTGCCCCTCGCCGTCGATACCGCCATTCTGCATAGTCCCTTCCGCCGTATCTTTATACGAACTCGTGTCGGAACTGCCGTAACTTTGCCCTGCTTTAATCTGACTTTTCGTTAAACCGGCGACATTCGTCACCGTTGAAGCGTTAGAGGCATTCCCTTTTCCTGCGAGCAGATAGCCTGAGCCGATTCCGAAAAGAATAACAACTAAAAAAACCGCAATAATTTTCATAGAAAGAAATGATTCTTTGCTTTTCCCCGAAAAGCTGTGCATGAGCCCTTGATCTTCAACTTTTTCTACTTTCTTTTCCATATACAAATTGTCATCCCCGACCCGATCGGGGATCCATGTATTTCTTTTAATTAGATTCCCGCCTTCGCGGGAATGACAGCGCTTATTCTAGTTAACCATATTTTCAACCATTTGACAACCCTAATTCAGTATTTAGTATAAGGTAGCATGTATTATGCAAAGAAATCTCAAATCTTATAATCCCTTACAACATTCAGTATTTTAACTTTATGGACTTTACAAACTTTATAACTATATTTGCTTAATACTTAATACAAAATTCTTAATATTATTTTAGCTTAGCTGTCTCAGCTCTTCCTCTATAAACTGATCCAAATCTCCGTTCAATACTGCATCCGTATTCCCAGTCTCCACATTCGTCCGCAAATCTTTTACCATGTGATACGGATGAAGAACATATGAGCGGATTTGGTTGCCCCATCCGGGCGTTTTATACCCGCCTTTCAACCTCGCTTCTTCTTTTCGCCGCTCTTCCTCTTGAATGAGCCATAATTTCGCACGGAGTAATTTCATCGCATTTTCGCGATTCTGTCCCTGATATCGTTCCGATTGTGCTGTCACGACAATTCCCGAAGGAATATGCTTTATGCGAACTGCCGTAGAGACTTTATTCACATTCTGCCCTCCGTGTCCACCGGAACGGAATGCCTCAAACTGAATATCATCCGGATTGATCACAATTTCATCATTTTTCTCGATATCCGGCAATACCTCGACCATGGCAAATGACGTTTGGCGTAAATTATCAGCATTAAACGGCGACTGACGAACCAGACGATGCACGCCTGCTTCGTGTTTCAAATAGCCGTATGCGAATTTCCCGTCAACCGACAGTGTGATGCTTTTCAACCCTGCTTCTTCGCCAACTGTCTGATCGATAATCTCATACGACCACCCTTTCTTTTCGAAATATCGGGTGTACATCCGATACAACATTTCCGCCCAGTCCATCGCTTCAGTTCCGCCTTGTCCGGAATGAATTGCGAAAATTGCTCCTCCTTTATCATACTCACCTGAAAGAAATAACAACGTTTCTAATTTTTCCAACAACACAGATGCCTCTTTCTCATCACCTTCTTCAATCCACATCCCTAAAAGATCAATTTCCTCAACTTCTTTCTGTAAATCCGACAATTCTTTCATTTTCCTGCTCGCATTCTGATGATCATGCCAGAAATTAGGGTTTTCACTTTCAAGTTCAATCAAACGGATCTGCTTCCGCTTCTCGTCAGGCTGGATTTTCTCTAACAATTTTTCGTAGTGTTGTCGTAAATCTTCCATAAAATAATCGTCTCCTGGCTTGTCTATGATCAGTTGATTCTGGAGTCGTCACGTTGCTCCTCCCCAGAATGACGATAAAACAATTGTACAATTTCCAATCAGATATTGCGAATTGGAGAAACACTATTTTGCTAACTTTTGCAGTTCGTTTCTGATCGTTGTTTGCAAACCGGAAACATCGCGGACGATTTTCTGCGCTTGACTGTAAGAATTCACTATATCTCCGATCTTTATTTGCAAAATCTGTTTTTCTCCCGCTTTTAATGTATTCTGCATTTCCGAATTAACTTGTTTCGATACGCTGTATTTCCCTAATTCCTGAGTATTTGCACCGAGAACTTTCGAACCGTTTATCTGCAGTTCATGTATGACGAATGTCCGAATCGTATCGGAATACAGTGTCGCGCCTGCGACAATACCAAGCAGAAAAATAATCACCAAAAGGTTCCGCACAAAACTTGTCATATCTTCGAGGAATCTTTTTTATAACGCATTCTGTATTTTATCGTGATGGTACGCGAGGATATTCCCTACTGTCACATCCAGGATTCTTTGCAATGCCTCCGTGCTGTTAAACGCATTATGCGGCGTCACGAGCACTTTTTCATTTGCTAACAATACATGATTCAATAATTGGGTTTTCATGTTGCATTCTTTCAGGAATGTCTCCGTCAGCAATTGCCGCTCTTCTTTGACATAACATTCTTCTTCCAGCACATCAATGCCTGCTGCTTGAACAAATCCTTCTTCTAAACCAATCAACAATGCTTCCGTATCGATCAATCCGCCCCGCGCGGTATTTAAAAGAACAGCTCCTTTTTTAAACTTCACGATATTCTCTTTATTAATGATGTGTTCCGTTTGCGGAGTCAACGGTAAATGTAAAGTAACGACATCAGACTGCGCCAAAACGTCATCCAAAGAAACGAATCGAAATCCCAGCGTTTTGGCCAGTTGTTCGTCGGGATGATGAGTGTACGCGATGACATTCATTCCGAACCCATGCGCGATCTTAATCATAGTTTGTCCGATATGCCCGGCGCCGATAACGCCAAGAGTTTTTTCAAAAAGATCAAATCCGCGCAAATTATCCAAGTTATAATCTGCTTTTCTTGCCTGTTCGATTGAAGGTAATAATTTTCGCGAGATCGCAAGAAGAAGAGCAAAGGCATGTTCCGCAACCGTATGAGTTCCGTATTCCGGAACTGTACAGACAACGATTTTTTTCTCTTTACAATGCGCGACATCGATATGGTCAAATCCTGTCGAACGTGTGGTAATAAGCTTAAGCTGCGGCATTTGATCAATCAGTTCTTTTGTAAGATGCGTGTAAATAAATATAGAAATGCTTTCGGCATCTTTCACCTGCTGCACATTTTCCGATGTTAATGGTTCATTAAAGAAAACAATTTCATATTCGGACAATTTGTCTTTTATATAAGGTTTCTCCCATTCTTCAATTTCAAAAAACGCAATCTTCATTCTATAATTAGAGTAGCACAATCAGAAATTTTTTGCAGAAAAAAGGAATAACTCCCTTCGGGTGCTGCAGCTTGGTCTTTTTTTTATTGAACAAGAAAGGATTTGTGACGTAAAGCGTTCTTTATTCGAATCTTATTCAGAAAGTAAATACGACTTACGCAACGCTTTTCATTCCGAGCCGCGTCTGACGCGGCGAAGAATCTAGATCCTTCTCAGCCAATGGCTGATCAGGATGACAGAGAATGTGTAACTCGTAATAAATTACTGTTTGCATATGTCGCAAATTATTGACAATACTGATTTTCAAGTATAGACTGTTGTCATGAATACAGTTAGCCAAATTAGTCTGCTTGTGCTGGTTCTGATGATAGTCATTATAGTTGCTGTAGATATTCTGTTTTTCAGAAACCGGTTTTGGGAGAGGTTAATAGTAAACATTGGAATTGTTTTGGTGTTTATAGTTTTCTACTTAATATTTCTTAGGCGCCCATAAAGAAGCAACACAATCTTAGTCGCCACCTGAAAGGTGGCGCAGATTCGCCACATAGTCCAAAATCCTAAACTTTTATAGACTCACCAATTCCAACTTCGCGTTTTCGGAAAAGTGCTCTCCTAAAAACAGTTTCGTTAACTTCTCATACCGCTGATTTACATCGGTCGCCAAATATGTCCGCTGGGAATCCTTGGAAAGTTTCGTTTCAATCTCTTCATGCCGCCGCAAATAGTCGACAAGTTTATCTGCCGTGGCTTTCGATTGCGAAATAACGGCAATCTTTTCGGGAAGTTGTTTTTTTATTCTGTCCGAAATCAATCCATAATGCGTGCATCCCAAAATAATACTGTCAATATCTTTTTTCAACAGAGAATGCAAGTATTTTTGAATAATAAGATCCAATATGTCTCCATCCATTTCATCCTCTTCTATAAACGGAACGAGAAGCGGACATGCTTCCTGACAGACAGCAATAAAAGGCGCAAGTTTTCTGATCTCTTCTGGATAACTATTCGACGCAATTGTCGCACGAGTACCAATAACACCGACATGTTTACAGTTTTCAGAAACAGCAACTTCGACAACAGGACGTATGACGCCTAAAATGCGCCTGTTTGGATAATTTTGCGGCAAGTATTCACGCTGGAGTCGTCGTAACGCGTTTGCCGTTGCCGCGTTGCATGCAAGCATAATAAGCTGACAGTCTTGTTGGAAAAGGTATTCTACCGCGTTTTTCGTGAATGCATAAATGAGATCTTTCGAGCGTCCGCCATACGGCAATCTCGCATTATCACCGAAATAGATATAGTCGTACTGAGGCAGTTTTGTCAGTATCTCACGAAAAATAGATAGTCCGCCGAGTCCGGAGTCAAAAACCCCAATATTCATAATCCAAATCTTTAATTCTTAAAGTTGTACTGTGTATTATCATCTGGTAAAAGTATCGGTTTCGCCTGTTGTGAAGGGAGTTGCAAAGTAGTTTGTTCATTCTCGGGTGTCGGTCCGATTTGACCCGCTAAAATAAGCAAAAAAAGAATAAAGGCGATAATAAACGCTATCCAAAGAGAGAAGTTCTGTGGAACTCGGAACATCTGAGGAGTTTTCCCTTTCACTGGCTTCTTTTTAATCTTTTTCAATATCTTTTGTGACATCTTTCTATGTTCCCAAAAATATCATCCTGTGTCAACTCTTTTTTCTATTTTGAAGCAATGTTTTAATGAATCGTTCAGATCACTAATTCTTCCGCGTGGAGTTTCAGCCATTTGATATGTTGTTTATACGCAGGAGTCATCTTTCTCACCTCAGTCCAGAATTTCCATGAATGGTTTTTCTCTTTCGTATGCGCGAGTTCATGAATCACCACATAATCCAAAACCATCAGCGGGGTCATGATGATTCGCCAGCTGAACTGTAGATTATTTTCATGCGTACATGAGCCCCATTGCGATTTTGTATCGGAGAAAGTAACCATCAAATACTCGGTGTGCATACGTTTCGCATACTGTTGAGCGCGCTGCGTAATCTTCTCACGCGCTTGTTTGGTATACCACGCGTACAACTCCTTTTCCATTCTGAAAACCAAACCTTGCGGGAACAATAACTTGTCTTGCGAAACCATAATCGCCTTATGATTTCCGATATCCAGCGAATATGATGTGCCCAAATAAAGAAGAGAACGGGTGTGAACGGACATAATATTAAAAATTTTCAGCGCTCAATTTTCAATTTACAATCAATGAGAAATGTTCAAACGATATATAACCATTGAGAATTATAGCATTAAATATTCATTGGGAATTGGTCTTGAGATTTGGAAATTCTTAAAGGTTGCGTTCTTCCCCGTTCTGAGGCAAAATAATACTGGTTATTCCAAGATTCTTTTTTATTTTCTCCGCAAAGACATTTCTCTGATTCGCTTCTCCGTGAACCAAAAATACTTGCGAAACGTTTTTAATATGTCCCAACCATTTGAGTAATTTCGGCAGGTCCGCATGAGAACTCATCGAAGCAATCTCTCTAATTTTCGCCCGTACTGTAATCTGTGTATCATTAATCCAAACATTTTTAGTACCCTGCAATATTTTTCTGCCTAATGTTTCCTCTGCTTGGTAACCAACGAATAAAATACTGGTTGTAGGAAAGCGTAAATAATTTACCGCATGATGTAAAATCCGCCCTCCCGACATCATACCCGATCCGGCAATAATCACTTTTGGTTCAACCGCTTTCAGGATTTCCTTACTATCCCTTGCATCCTCTGTTACAACTAAACCCTCGAAAGAAAACGGATCATCCGTATGACTTTGCAATTCATCGTTGTAAAATGATCTGTATTCTTTAAAAATGAGCGTAGCTCGTATACCCATAGGGCTATCAAAAAAAACCGGCGTCTCAGGCAATATTTTCCCGTCTTTTTTTAGATGATGTATTCTATGTAAAAGCTCTTGGGTACGTTCTAAGGAAAACGCGGGAATAAGTAATACTCCGCCCTTCTTTTCAACGCCATTGATTTCTTCCTGAATAATTTGTGCAATATCTTCCGGTGGATGAGCTTTATCTCCGTATGTTGCTTCCATCACCACAAAGTCAGACTCATCAATATATTCTGTCGATCTGACGATATCTTCAGGACTATTCCCCAAATCTCCGCTGAAAACTACTTTTTTCTTATCCGTAGTATCCGTAATTTCAATGCTTGAAGAACCTAAAATATGCCCGGCGTCTTTAAATGTAAATTCAAATGACCCTACAGAAAATTTTTCATCATACTTTATCACTTCGACCATTTTTAATACTTTTTCCACTTCGTCAGTTCCGTATAAAGGTGTATGTTTCATATCTTCTTCAGCAATTTTCGCAGAGTCACTCAAAACAATTTCGATAAGCGCCAATGTCGGCGCAGTCATATAAATTTTGCCTTTAAAGCCACCGAAGACGAGGAGAGGAAGCCTACCGCAATGATCCAGATGTGCGTGAGTTAAAACTACACCACTTAAATCTGCCGGATTGAACTGTAATGGCTGATAATTCAATTCCGCAACTTCCTTCGTTCCTTGGAACATCCCTAAATCAACAAGTATTTGTGAATTATCTTCTGCGGTAACTAAAAAAGAAGAACCTGTTACTTCACCAGAGGCTCCTAAAAAGGCAATTTTTTTCATCTGATAAAAGTATACTGTGTAGAATAGAAAATTACCAGAGAGTTATTAGAAGTACATTTTATATGCAATATAAATACCAAGAAGTCCTCCTAAGCCTCCGACAAAAACAGAGGAGTATGACAAGTAAGAGGCACCGAATAAAATAGGGATATAACTTCCTACACCGGAGCCAATTAACGCAGCTAATGTAATTCCAGCTTTGGCGGGCATAATAATGAGATCCTTCGTTTCGCTCAGGATGACGAGAACAATTTTTGAACTATATTGTTCTTGTCAGTTTTTCTTTTTTTCTCCTGTTTGCATCTGTCCTTCTGTCATAGCCAATAATTTACCGAACTCTTGTAAAAATTTCTTCGCGTGATTCCGGCTCATGCCTACTCTCGCCACAACTCTTAACTGATTGGTAGGACCAAGCATTTGTCCGAAGTTTAAGACAACGCCATCCTCATTCGTATTCATGAGAATGTTATCCGTATAGAGAACGGGCGTTGTATCGAGGTTGATATTGATCGCCAGATCCTGTTTTGGTTTTTCGTCAGCCATACCTATTAGTGTAAAGTGAAAAGTGAAAAATGTAAAGTTGCATTCATTCTCCTCTCATGCAAAAAGGGGTATAATTCAACTATATGCAGATTCTGGTGGTGGAAGACGAACACAAAATAGCACAATTATTGAAAAAAGGATTAATAGAGGAACACTACGCTGTTGACCTGGCGCCTGACGGCGACGAGGCCCTGTATAAATTCTCTGTTAATTCCTATGATCTTATCCTATTGGACATCATGATTCCCAAAGTTGACGGTATCAGTGTGTGTAAAGAAATGAGGAAAACGAACCATACAGTCCCTATTCTTATTCTCACGGCAAAAGATGCAATCGAAGAGAAAGTAAAAGGTTTAGATGCCGGAGCAGACGATTATGTGCTCAAGCCATTTTCTTTTGCAGAACTTTCAGCCAGAATCCGGGCATTACTCAGGCGAGGAAACAAAGCCAATCCTGTTATTTTACAGATTGCCGACCTGTCTTTGGACCCTGCCGCGAAAACAGCAACCAGAAACGGAAAAGTGCTTTCTCTCACTGCGCGCGAATACGAACTTCTGGAATATTTTATGCATCACCAAAATAAAGTACTCACAAAAACACAATTATTGGAACACGTGTGGGATTATAATTATGAAGGACTATCAAACATCGTTGAAACGTATATCAAATATCTGCGACAAAAACTCAGAGTCTCTCCCTCCTCCAAAGAGCTTATCCATACACACAGAGGATTAGGATATAAAATGAGCGAATAGACAACAATTTATTTGCATGTTTTACGTTTTTAGTTTTACATTTTTCTTTTTAGCGTATGTTTAAACAAGCAAGGATCAAATTAACTTTTTTCTATTCTTCATTTTTTTTGCTTATTTTCTGGATTATCAGTCTCTTTTTATATTTTTGGATGCAGCAGTTTTTTCAGCAGCAATATGAGCAACAGGTCAGGGACCAAATCCAGCATGTGCTTCTCGATCCATTCGATGTCGACCCAAACTGGTCTATAGCTGCAGCAACTATTGCATTTGACCAGTTCAGAAATATTCTTCTGATCGTCAATCTCGAACTGCTTGTCCTAGTACCCGCTTCCGCATACCTTTTAACAGGACGAAGCTTAAAACCGATTGAGGAAGCCCATGTTCGCGAAAAACAATTTGTTGCGAACGTCGCACATGACTTGCGGACACCGCTCACAATTATGAACGGCGAACTTGAGGTCGCACTACAAAAAAAACGCGCAATCACGGAGTATCAGGGAGTTGTACAAAGCACCAAAGAAGAAGTCAAACGGTTGAATGAACTCGTTGAGCAATTGCTTTTCCTAGCGAACCAGGACGCGAAAAACCAACAGATCGGCATGGACAAAATAGATTTGATAGATGTTGTAAGCGCCGCATTTGCGGGCTTTTCTCCGAAAATGAAACGGAAAAAAATAAAAACAGAATTACTGCTGCCCGAAGAAAGCATCCAGGTCACAGGTAATGCGACAATGCTTCGTCAATTATTCAGTAATCTCATTGATAACGCTGTAAAATATACTTATGAAAAAGGAACTATTGCAGTAACCGTCGGGAAAAAGGATCATACTGCAACTGTCTCAATAAAAGATACGGGCATCGGTATCGAGGAAAGCGAACAGGAGAAAATATTCGATCGTTTTTATCGGGTCGACACTTCCAGATCACAAACGAAGGGATACGGATTAGGACTGGCAATCTGTCGAACTATTGTCAATATTCACCATGGACATCTCGAAGTCCGTTCCAAAAAGGATGCAGGAACAATGTTTACTGTTGTATTGCCCATCACACAAGACCAGGGAAGAAGTCACTCTTAATCTGTTTATCCGTAATGCCCATGTTTCTCAGAACTTCTTGATACTCCTTCACCATCGCATGCGGACCGGAAAGATAAAATAAACGTTCTGCATAATCCGGTACATACTTTTGAATCATAGCTGCATCAATGCGTCTGGTTTCTCCCTGCCAACCAGCAGGCAAAGACTTTATGTCCGTCAACGTATATATTGTATAAATACCTAGTTCTTTTTCCGCCTGATCAAATATATCGCTATACATAATTTCGCCTAACGTTTTGTTTGAATAAAACATGATAATCTGCCGTTTCTGATGTGTGTCAATCAAATACTTCAACATACTGCGATACGGCGTAATTCCAATACCGCCTGCTATAAAAACACATTTCTGATGTGGATCTTTCGGTAAGGTAAAATCTCCCGCAACTTGCGAACCGACAATCGGCGTTTTTCCTGTCATTGCTAACATTGCTTTTTTATAACTGCTTGATTTGGGATAAAAACGGACTCCCAAATGCAACGATTCTTCAGTAGGCGATGATGCTATCGTGAAATAGCGGCGATTCCCCCTGCTATCCGTGTTCTGATGAGCAAGTGTCCATTCCATATATTGTCCCGGGAGAAATGCAAATGATTTTTTCTTCGGAAAAATAAATTCGATCATATCAGAGGATGCCTGTAATTTCTGTCGAAGATGTAAAATTAACTTTTGCTTAGGACTCACCAAATAAGAAAAAACATTTCCGATAACTAAAGCCAGTTCGGGTGTAGAGTATATACTTCCGAAGTGAACTTGCGGAACGAAAAGAAATCCGACAAGCCCTCCGTAGATCATTTGCAATATTTTTGTCGGCGGTGTTGTCAGCGGTTCTGTCAACATAATAAACGCAAAAAACAATAATGATGAACGAAATACAATTGTGTTCAACGTGGCGATTGGATCTCCATGTTTTAAGAAGGCTGATGCAAGGGAAACGACAATCGTAACGAAAAAGAAACTAAACACGAGATCTGTCCGTCTGATTTTCCTGACAATAAGTAAACCAGCCACCAAAACAAATGGCGCCATGACGGCATTCCCCACCCACCAGCTTGCAGACTGAAGTAAACCATAAGAACAAAGTACCGCCGAAATTGCGACAGGATTAAATATATGTTTTTTTCCTATTGCCAAAATATATTTTGATGCGATAGCCAAAAGTCCCATCCATCCCAAAAAAGGCAAGTCATGAAACGAGTGATATGGAGTAATAATAAGCGCCAAAATAAGAGCAGTAATATAGACCGATTCGACATTCGCCGGCGCATCAAATACATGCGCAAATATTTTATTCGCAACATAACAAACAAAAAGAAGAAACAGTGTGGAAATGAAAATATCGATAGGAGAATAAGATATGAAGCCAAACCAACCCCAAATACCCGCAACGCATAATAATGTAATAAGAACGTACAAAACCAGTTTGTACATGGTTATCCTGTCAAGAAAATAATCGATAAGATTCATAGATTCGAGAGATAAGAGAAACGCGAAAAGCAATAAATTTTTGTAATCAATATTGAGTACTTATTTCTTGTTGCTTGTCTCTTATATCATGTTTCGTGTATCTTTCAAATCCGCTTGTCATCGTCGCGATACCGTTTCTATCTATCATATATCCTTCAAATTCGGGAAGACTTTCAATAAATTCTATTCCCGTTCTTCCCATAGCAAAAGCTGGCGTCGCAAAACGATCTGCTTCATAAATATTCGGGCCAATGACAGTAAGGCTTACTATTTCTTCTATCTTCGCGCTTCTGTTATGCGGATTGTAAATATGTTGTCCGCGAATTGCAGTGCCTGACGTCGCGACACCCTTACCGGTTAGTGTCAGTACTTTCACAATTTCTTTTCTGTTGAAGGGATTTCTGATACCTACTCGCCAAAGACCTCCTTGTTCATTATTTCCCTGCATCTGAATGTCTCCACCCGCGTCAATAAAGAAGTGGCGCAATCCGAAACTCGAAAGTAATGTCGCGGCATTATTGACAGCCCATCCTTTCACTAACCCTGACGGATCGGAAATACCATTGCTTCGTATATCAAAATAACCATTCGTCTCTCTTCGTGTCTGGCGGCAAAGAGCAAGCGCTGTTTTCATTTCTTCACTGCACTGATCTTCAGAAATCTCTTTTCTGTTCAATCGGGAAATCTCACTTGTCATTTTATACGTGCTGAACCGTTTGTCTATAGAATTAAAATAATCATATATGGCATCGATATATGAGCATCTTGCCGATTTGTCATTAATCTGAACGGTAATTGGCATTCCCATGAGTAGTCGTGTCTGTTTCATACTTCTATGCTTTCGCCTGGTCAAGCGCTGACTGCATTGACTGTACAAACGCCTGAGACGAATCTGTTGCTCCTGATACAATATCCACCTGCGCGCTCTGTGCCTGGATTGCTTCCTGCGCGAGCATTGGATCTGCCTGTTGATTAATCATAATTGATGTCCCTCGGTCATTTGGATATTGTAAAAATTGGATATTGGTAATTTTCCCATTTGCAATACTCACTTGTACTTGGATATTGCCATAGAATGCGTCTGCCACACTTCCCGTGTATGTCCCGTCTTTATACGGTGATGTATTCCTTGTGATAGGAGTAGCTGCAGGAATCGAAGGAGGCGTCCCGCCGGATGTCGGGGATAATGCTATACCTGAAGTTGCTGTTGGCACAGAAGCTGTTGTATTATCTTTTGACTGTGTCGGTATATGAAGAACCGGCGCCTGTGCCGCTTCTTCCTGCTGATGCCAACTATAGACAATAAACGCCGCAATAACTGCAACTGATAAACCCAATTTATTCATAACTTGCTATAGTATATAGTATAGGGAGAAAATCATGAGAAGAGAATGAGAACAAAAGGCATTCGTGTAGAAGCTGTTTATACCCTACTGCACCGTGATAGTGCAATTATTGTTACTCCAGTTTTTACCTGCCAATTCTGCGTCAAGAGCGGTTTTAAACGCAGAATACGGACATGCTCCAACTATTTGTTTCCCATCAACATAGAAAGTTGGCGTTCCGCTGACACCGGCTTTTTGTCCTGCGGTAAAATCACCGGTAACTTTCTGATTATCTTGATTAGCGCTTAGACATGCATTAAATTGAGTGGTGTCCATTCCTAATTGTCCTGCTATCGTCGTTAAATTATCTACCGTGTACATCGACGTGTCTGTTTCGGGCGGCTGGTTTTTATAAAGATAATCATGCATGTCCCAGAATTTCCCCTGATCATTAGCACATTCAGCCGCATTCGCCGCTACTATAGACGCAGGGCCGAGAAATGCATATTGACGGAAATACAATTTCACCTTCCCTGTATCTATATAGTCCTTTTGCAACTGCGGCATGACAGTATCCTGAACTGCCTTGCAGAATGGACAACGGAAATCGGCAAACTCAATCATTGTTATTTTCGCGCTATCCTGACCCTTCACAGGAAAATGCCCATTATCTACCTGCGCAACGACCGGGGTGCTTGTCGCTTGCGGCTGGATTCCCTGTGTTCCTGCTGCCGGTGCCACCGTCGATCCGCTATTTTTTTCCAGATACTGAACTTTTGTATAAAGCGATCCGACGAGAAAAGAAGCAATGATGAGAAGGATAACAAGAAGACCGGTATAATTTATTTTTTTGGGAAAAGAGAGTTTGGATACGGATAATTGAGAAAACTTGGGGAGATTAATCGCATAGACATTATCCGAAAGGTTTTCCTTTTTCACTTCTTTTGTCTTTACTGCTGCCTTTGCAACTGTTTTTCTCATCATACAAGTATTGTAATATGAAAAAAAAATTCTGTCAATGATAATTAGCGTGACTTTAATTCAGGATTCAGGATTCTCTTTGGGTTTGTTTTTCTTTTTTCAATTTTCTGCAGGGAGTACATAAGCGCATCATGCAAATTAATTTTTTTAATTCTCGCCAAACGAATAATTGATACTAAGATATCTCCCAATTCCTGTTTGTATGATTCGTCCGCCTGCGCTGCCAAATTTGATGCTTTCCTTCCGTGCTTCGCCAGATATGCCCGCGCCATTTCTCCGGTTTCTTCCACAATTGATAAAATCAAAATTGATCCAAACTCTTTCGAGTCGCGCAAACCCTTATCTATATTATCTAAGTACTTAAAATAATATCCGAATGGAGAAGAAGCTCTTCTTTGTTTTTTCATATACAAGAATATTAGTTTATATTATCACACTTCGTATTATACACGTTTCAACGCAGCATCTTCTTTTCTTGCAACGCTTGCATCATAGGAACATATACTTTCTGAATATAGTCCCTTAACATTCTGGCGGTCGTATACTTTTTTAAAATGAGTTCTCTTCCGTTTCGCATATTCTTTCCCCAATCTACCGGTATTTCATGTGCGCGCGTGTAATACATCGGCAGTATTTGATTTTTTAGTGTACGTAAAATGCTTTGGGAAATATTGTCTGTATCAAGTAGCCAGCCGATGCCAAACATTTCAAATTCACCAACCCATCCGTCTTTTGTTGATAAAGGAAGACAACCGTTGAGTAATGCTTTCATCCCGCTTGTTCCGCATGCTTCCGATCCGACAACGGGAGTATTCAGCCATACATCACATCCTGAGATCAACAAATGCGCCAGAGGCAAACTGTAATTCGGCAGATAGACGACAATACCATGTAATTCTTCTTTTATTTTCTGCCGAATCATTTTAATCATTTCCAATCCTTCCGTATCGGTCGGATGTGCTTCACCCGCTATGACAAATCTGATCTGCCGGTCAGCATCTTTCGCCAAGGCAGTAAGGGCATCGATATCTTCAAACAATGCTAACGGACGCTTATATTTCACCATCCGTCTTGCCCAGCCGACAAGTAACGTATGTTCATCCCACTGCGATCCTGTCTCTTCTTTAATCTTCTCCAACAAAATTTTTTTATTTTCCTGGTGAGATTTCCACAGGTTATCCGGATCACGGATAAGATTCCAAGAAGCCATGTGAACGCCATTGGTGATCGGCACCATCTGATATTCAGGCCATATTTGACTCGCATATTTCGCATGAGGAATACTGACAGCATTGGCTTTTCCCGCCATATGCAATGAGCAAAGCATCATGGAGAATGTGCTGGAATCCTGGACTCTGCCGATCTCAATAATTTCTTTTACCGGAATTTGCAATTCCTTTTCCGCGTAACGACTGAGAAGCAAAGACACAAGATCGACATTAAACGTGTCATTCCCTCCGGCGACTAATGTATGATTGGTAAATACAATTTTATCCTTCGCGATATTTTTTCCGTCAAGAAAAGGCAACTTCCGTTCCTGCATTTCATGCCGAATCAGCTCTAAACTCAATAACGCGGAATGTCCTTCATTCATATGATATATCGCGGGATGAATATGCAACGCCTCCAGCATTCGCAGGCCGCCTATCCCTAAAATAATTTCCTGTTTTAATCTGAATTCTTTATCTGAGACGTACAGACGATTCGTAATCTCCTGATCGTCCGGTGTATTCTCTTCGGATGTTGTGTCCAAAAGATATAATGTCACGTTTTGTATGATCACTTTCCATGCTTGAACAACCACATCTCTCTCCCCAATCGGAACTTTTACGGTAATTCGCCGATTCTGCTGATCGAATACCGGCTCCAACAAGGTCTCCTGAGGGTAGAGATAATTTGATGCTTCAGTTATTTCTCCATTCTCATTTACCTGCTGATAGACATACCCTTCGCGATAATATAAACCGACAGCAACCATCGGAAATCGACGATCTGCTGCTTCTTCGATATAATCACCTGCCAAAACACCCAGCCCGCCGGCATAGAGAGGCAGATTCATCTGCAACGCATACTCCGCGCAAAAATATGCAACAGGACGCCTTTGTAATAATGCATATGCATCGCTTTGGGAAAATGTTTCAAACCAGGAAGTGTTGTTATCCATAACTTACCGCCCCGCACTTGCTCCATACGCAGGATGCGGCGTGAGGCTTGTCGCTCGCTTGCGCTCTTCAATCACCTGTTCATACCAAATCATATATTCCTTCGCCGAATATTCCCAGGAAAAGTCACATTGTAAGCAGTTCTTTACCAGTTCTTCCCACAGAGTTTTATTATGATACAACCAGATAGCTTCTACAAGCGACGTATACAACGACCACGGATCACGATTTGCGAAAGAAAACCCGTTTCCCTTTTTCGTATTCGGGTTGAAATCTTCAATAATATCATTTAACCCGCCTGTCCGTCGGACAAGCGGCACTGCGCCATATCTGAGCGCTTCAAGCGCAACAATGCCTCCGGGTTCGAAAAGACTCGGCAGCAGCACGATATCTGCTCCTGCAAACAACTTCCGGGGCAAACGAAAATCTGAACGCAAATGCAACCCCATCTGTTTCGTAAAAGCCCGCTGCAGATGCGTTAACCGCTGCCGGTAATGATCGTCTCCTGTCCCCAGAATGATAATCTGTGTCTCCTGTTTCTCGGATAACAAATGCGGCAGTACTTCCAAAAGGAGATCCAATCCTTTTTGCTGAGCAAGTCTTCCCAAAAAAGCTAAAAGTGGTTTTGATGGATCGACAGACAATTGAAATTCTTTTTGTAAAAACTTTTTATTTTCTTCACGGGCTTTGACAAATGACTTTATGGTAAATTGTTCTTTAATAATCGGATCCGTTGCGGGATTAAATTCTTTCACATCCAAACCATTCAGAATTCCTATAAGTTTTCCTCTGACGTTATAGAGCGCATCCTCCAGTCCTTCCGCATATTCAGGTGTTAATACTTCAACCGCATGCGACGGACTTACTGTCGTAATTGCGTCGGCATATAATATGCCGCGAAGTAACGCATTTTGTCTTTGCAGCTTTTCCGATAATAAGGACTCAAGCGGTTTTTCTCCGGTATCTTTTTCTTTCGGCTGGAGATAGCGGAAATCATAATTCCCCTGAAATGAAAAATTATGGACTGTCAGAACAATTGGCGTTCTCTCCAGCATTTTTTTA
The DNA here is from genome assembly GCA_964485315.1 of uncultured Gammaproteobacteria bacterium. Taxonomy (GTDB): domain Bacteria; phylum Patescibacteriota; class Microgenomatia; order Levybacterales; family UBA12049; genus DAIDHK01. Next base: position 8,842 of record CAZAIV010000002.1, on the reverse strand, counting down.
TATCGTTCGTCTGTCCGTGCAAGTTCTATAAAATACGCGGTATGCCAATCATTACAATGAATGACATCCGGCCACCATCTTTCTTGTTTATTCTCGTAAATGGTCAATAGCCATTCCAAACATCCTTTTGATAATAATGCCCACCGCGTATGATCATCTTTATACCCGAAAACATTTGCGCGCATTTTATAAAATTCTTGATTTTCCAAAAAGTATGTTTGTACAATATTTTTTCTCTTACTATAGAAACTAACTGCACAGGGAATAGATTCTTTCGATAAGCCGTTATGTTCTACAGGCACCTGCAAATCGGGAATGAGCATTTTTAAATTCCATTCAGATTTGTTCGGTGCGGTTTTCTCCATCATGCCATAATGCGCAGTGAACATGCGGACATCATTATCGAGTTTCTGTAAGGCGCGCGGAAGAAAATACATGACTTGTGATAAACCACCCACTGTTGCAAACGGTGCAATTTCTGCGGAAAGAAAGAGGATATTCATGCCACGTACATTCTAGCACAAACGAGTTCAAATTTGTATTTTTGAGAAGAAGTACGCGCCGATACTCAGCATACACGCGACGAGAACAGCAAGAATTGTGAGATCGAGTGCCAGACCGAAATGCGCTGTTCCTGTCAGTGTCCCTCGAATTCCGTCAACGCCATAAGTCAGCGGGTCAAACGAAGTGACAATCCCAATAACCTTTGGCAAATTATTCAAGGGGAAAAGCGCACCCGAAAGAAAGAACAAAGGTTGAACCAAAAAGTTCATAATAATTTGAAACCCGTTAATATCCTCGAGTAACGATGCAATAGTAATTCCAAGTCCCGTAAAGAAAATCGCAACAAGAAGCATATAGACAAAAGTCAGTGGGAGAAGAGTGAGTTGCGGACGGAAACCGAAAACAACAGCGAGACAAAACACCACAACCCCTTGCAATGTCGCGATCGTCGCCCCCCCCGAATGTTTTCCCGAGCATAATATGCAGCCTCGGAACCGGCGCGACAAGCGTTTCTTTCAAAAATCCGAATTGCTTATCCCAGATTACCTGAATTCCCGAAAAAATCGCGGTAAAAAGAATACTCATGGAAATGACCCCGGGACCCAAAAATTGAAAATAACTTCCCTGTCCGGCTTTCTGAAAAATTGGACCGAGACCGAAACCTAAAGCTAATAAAAAAAGTAATGGTTGTCCCAATGATCCGATCATTCTCGACTTCGACCGATAATATCGTTTTAATTCACGCAGCCAAAGAATATAAATCGCATTCATACTATCGTCCTCTCATCTGTCTATGCCTTCGAAGCATATCAGCATTGCTCGCGCTTTCATCTCTGATATCACTCCCCGTCAAGGCAAGAAATGCTCCCTCAAGCGTATCTTTTTTCGTCTGATCCAACAATGTTTGAACCGTCCCTTCCGTCACAATATGCCCGTGGTCCATAATCGCGATCCTGTCGGCATATTCCTGCGCTTCTTCCAAATAATGTGTGGTAAAAAAAATAGTAATGCCTTCTTTTTCACTTAAGTTTTTCAAATAACTCCAGATATGATTTCTCGTTTGCGGATCGAGTCCTTGCGTCGGCTCATCGAGGAAAAATATTTTCGGATGATGCAGAAGTCCTCTCGCAATTTCCAATCTCCTCTTCATGCCTCCGGAGAATGTCTTCACCATACTGTCTTTCCTCTCCCACAGCTCGACAAACGTGAGCAACTCCTGGATTCTCTTCTTTCTTTCTTCTTTTGGAATGCTATAGAGAACGCCATGAAATTCCATATTCTCGTATGTTGTCAATTCATCTTCAAGACTCGGGTCCTGGAAAACTATACCGAACGATTTTCGTACATCATGCTTCTCTGTTACTGCATTATGGCCATTCACAAGAATCGTTCCTGCGGTCGGAATGAGAAGCGTTGTCAACATTTTAATTGTGGTCGTTTTTCCTGCTCCGTTTGGTCCTAAAAAAGCGAAAATCTCACCATGAGGTACCGAAAAAGAGATATTGTCCACAGCCACGAAATCCTGGAATTTTTTCGTTAAATTGGTGACCTGCACAATTGCATCATTCATAAGGATTTAAATAGTATACACAATACAAGCATTAAAATAACCTGAAAAAGAGGTGCCTTGTCATGCTGGCTTGTCCAGCATCCGGATTCTGGAGAAGTCATTTCCACGTCAAACGTGGCTCTACTTCCCAGAATGACGACAATTTAAAACCTAAGGTACTTGTCCCAATATGTGAATAGTTTTTTAGTTGCTTTAATATCCTGTCCGTTATACTTCGCGATATCCAAAAATCGCTTCTTTGCAAACATCGAAGCAACCTGATTCCCGTTTACTTCTTCAGACTTCGGACTTTCTATACCAAACGCACGGGCAAATATATGCAAACTCCCTTTTTTACTCATCACACCGTAAAACGTCATTTGATCGAAAAGGTCAATATGCTTAGGCAGACCCCGCTGCATACTGACATAACGGTTGCTCATCAAATCCCTGCTCGGACGAATATGATGGATAGCTGAACGCAGCATGATGTACGGAACGTCAAAGCTTCTCCCGTTAAAGCTCACCATCTCCTGAGCTTGTGCAGTCAATTCCCAGAATTTAGAAATCATATCTTTCTCTGTCATTTGTTTGTAGGTAATCGTATCTTTATCAAATGGAGCATTCGTTTCTCCGGGAGCTTGATAATACACTGCGCCTCTATCCGAATTGCAACTATACACTCCTATCGCCACGATCTCTCCCGTCAACGGAGAAAGGCTTAATCCTTCTTTTACATTCTGCAATAACAATTCGTATTCTGTTTTCGTTTTTGCCTCTTTTTTAATCCATTTGGTTAATTCTCCCTGCGTCATGGGATCAATTGAAGAAAAATCTTCACCGACCGTCTCAATATCAAAAATGAACGAATCCACAGAGATAGTATAGAGAGATAATTTCAAATTTCCAATGACCAATTTGAAAATTTTTAGCTTTTCGCAGAAAAGCTAAAATGCTTTTCTTTCGTTACGATGATATGATCAATCACCGGAATGCCGAGCATTTTTCCTGCTTCCATCAACTTTTTCGTCACTGCAATATCATCATCAGACGGATCCGGATTGCCGGAGGGATGATTATGACTAATGAGAATACTCGCCGCATGACGACGGATCGCCGCTTCAAATATTTCGCGGGGATGCGTCACATTTGCGTTTAGTATCCCAATGGCGATAATATCAATCCCGATCATCTCATGACGCGCATCCAATGAGATGACAGCGAAGCATTCTTTCGTTTCATTGCCTATTCTGTCTTGCAACAAACGGGAAAATTCATTAATTGTTGCCGCTTTTTTTCTCCGGTCCAACGGCGAAGTTACCAGTATTCTCTTGTTAATCGCAAAAATTGCCAATAATTGACACGCTTTCGCTGTGCCGATTCCTCTGATCGAGCATAAATCTTCAAACGATGCCTCCTGCAGTTTTTCGAGAGATTTGAAATGCGTCAATAATTTCTGACTTGTCACCATGACGGACTCACCCTGAATACCCCGACCGAGAATCAATGCCAATAATTCCTGAGAAGACAACGCATCCGCTCCATGTCGACGTAAACGCTCGCGTGGCCGTTCATCAGCAGGCAGATCATGGAGAGTAAAAGATTTCATAGTGTAATCTCAGATCTTAAATCGCAAATCTCAAAATTATATGTCAAATTTTATATCTAAGATATCTGTTTGAGATTTACTATTTGAGATATCACTTCGTCGTACTGCCGATGATCACCACCACATCATCCGTCTCACTACCGGTGGTTGGAGAAACTGTTGTATCAACAGTATATTTTGCAGATAAATCTTTTTCTAAATTCGATAAGTAGGTTTTATCAACAGTGCTTTTTGCCTGAATTTTGGTTTTCGTGTAGTTACTGTTGTCCGCATTTCCGATATCCGGAACGTTATATCCTTCTCCGGTTAATAATGTTTGCACACTCGCTGCCTGACCCGCGATACCGCTCCCGTTAAGAACCCGGATCACATACGTATTCTTCGCAACGGTTGTCGGAGACGGACTCGGCGTATATACTGCTACTGTTTTAAGATTTGACTTCGGTTTCTCGGGTGTTTTATTCTGGAGAATAAAGAAATAAAATAACCCGCCCATCAATCCGACCAAAAATAATATAATAAGTATCAGGACCCATCGAAGCCCGTTGCTTTCTTCTAAAGTAACCGCGTTATTGGTTGTTGGTTCTTGGTCATTGGTAATTGGCTCTGTCTGATTGGTCATTGGTAATTGGTCAACTTGTTCTGAGCTCGCCGAAGAATTGGTCATTCCTGCCTCATCATCGGCTGCCTGATCCACGACAGCCGATTGACTCACCATCTGATCCACTTTCGCTTGCTCATCCGCTGAAGTCCTGCTCTGAGGAGCAGAGGGAGATGCATTCTCAACATGTTGCGCAGGCAACGTAGGTATATATGGTTCTTCTTCCGACAGTGTCGTCCCGACAGGCGCGGCTTTTTGTTCAACAGGTTGCTTAGACTGTTCATCCGGTTTCTTCTCTGAGAACAACTTTTCAGCCAATTCCTTTCTTTCAGGGACACCCTGTGGTGAAATATTTTCTTCAGTTACTTCAACATGTGTCTCGTCAAGCACGAGAGAAACTTTCTCGGGCTCAGAACCTTTCTTATTCTCTACAACCCTTTTTACGGCTTTAGCCTTTGAACTTTCCTTGTTCGTCTTAGCTTTAGCAATACTTGAACTTTTAACTTTGAACTTTAAACTTTTACCTTTCGTTACCATACTTCTATCATGAAAGATCTTGTCAAACCTGTCAAGTCTGGAGTATTATTATACACGTATGAATCAATTCATTTATGCGCTTATTATCTTCCTTTTTCTCCTTTTCACATTCCTCGAGCTCCACTTTCTGGGGATACTAAGATGAATTGAGTATAAAAAGTACTCACCGGCCTCAATATATGATCCTATAGCGCTTGACATTTAGCATGTATCATGTATACTATGGGTTATGATTACGCATGAGACGGACCGCAAACAACAGGGTGATTTCCTAACCGGCCGTAAATACCAAGGTTTAGAAACATTAAGTGATATCCGCCAAGCAGTTCAGGGAAACCCAAGATTTACACCTACCATGCAGCGGGACATGGATTTAGTACAAGAAAGACTTGAAGGTGTTCCTGATTTTAGCAAACCTCACGGCTTATTAGCTAACAGACGATTACAACGGCAGATTGAACGACAGGGAATTGCTTTCACTGACTTGAATGCTTTCGTTAATCCAGACTTATTCGATGATCCTGCCGATCATAGTATGAAAGATGCAATGCGGGCATTTAAAGATACATTTGTCCTTCCTGCTGTACCGGAACGTACACCTCTAACACCACAGGAAAAAGTAGAAGCAGCTTTAAAAGAAATGATGGCTGCAGTTGATCCGCACGGAACACCACGCGGGAAAGGCCGTTTACGCGGAGCTTTATTGCCTATCGCTTCAGGTTTGGCGGCGTCTTACACCATTGAGCAAGTTCTTAAGGAACATGCGACTGAGCATAGTCCTTTGGTAAATGTTGCCAAGACAGTTTTCAATGTCGGCGGCGGGGCATGGATCACAGGTATCGCAACGGCAGGAGCATCTCTGGGAGCATCTGCTGCATTACGCCTTATCGGGCGGCATAACTATCTTGATATGTACGCAAGATACTCTCATGTTGGTGGACTCACTAATGAAAATAAGGAAAAACTACCGAAGGGGAAACTAACTCACCCCTGGACATGGTTCAATCCTCTTATCTCAAAAACTATTGATACTTCCGTTCGAGTTGGGCGTTTCGTTACACGAGGAGTAGAACGAGGAATACTCAAGCATCTTGTCTTCCGTATTGGTAAGAACCGAAAAACAGACACGCTCGTTGATTATGCCAATGGCGAAGTACATATCGATTCATGGTCTTTACGTAAAAAAACAAAGTATATAAAAGAGGGATTCAAATACCTTAGAGACGGACAGGCATTAAGAAGTAAAGAGGCACACTTCACTAAAAAAGAAGATAGATATTGGAAATCAAATAATAAAAAGATTAAATCTTCCTTAGTGAAACTTCTGGAAAGTATTCCAAATTCCAATCAACAAAATGATGCTCTGCTGAGTGTTGGAAAACAGCTCAATAGTGAGCTTAGAAATGGAATCAAATATTGGGCCGGCGCCTTCATTCTGGCAGGCAAAGGTGCTGTTGAAGCCATGCTCATCGATTCAATTGGTAATACAAAAGATATCTTAAGGCCTGTCTTTAAACAGGCAGGCAAGGTACCGGGAAACCTTGGATATTTCTTTAGTCATCCTTATGGTGCAAAAAGATAATAAATGTTTGGTCGATAGTTATTAACTATATAAAGGAAAGTGGTGAGTTCTCCATGTCCTTACAGGATTTCGTATAATATAGTTTACTTGTTGACTGAGCCTATAATGTAATGTATAATGTAAAACTATGATCGAAAGATTTTCTCACAACAGACGTTTTAGGACATTAATGGCAGATAATGAGTATATCGCACCTGTACCAGTTGTGAATCCGGTTGCCACAGTAGCAGGTGAACTTACAACACGATGGGGAGTTCCTCATCCAACACGACGGAGGAATGTAGCAGGTATAGGTGTCCCTCTCGGGGCAAGCATCGGAGCGCGGGCTATACTAGCAGAAACTTTGGATAACTCCACAAAAACTTTAGCTTTGGCGCCGGGGGGAGCTTTAGTAGGCCGTCTCGCCTTAGAGAGCCTCGTATATGGTAGGCAAACAGCATTTCAAGCGGATACTAGAGTATCCCATGATAGAGGGAGAGGATTCTGGAGAAGTATTCTTCCTTTCATTGCAAATGCTGCCGAAAAAAAAGTGTCCGGTTGGATTCTTGGACTTGAAGGACCAAACAACTCAAGAGATAGAGCTCATCATCTTTTAGAAAATACACAAGTATTTAATCCTCTAAACCCTACTGAAGTAAGAGTTACAGGAGGAGCATACCAGCCTGAACAACGCACAAACGGCATCAGAAGACCAAATGCAGAAATAGTCCTTGCTACGCCTGAAATGAGAAGGATTATGGCCGATAGAGATGAAACATACCGGTATGCCCGTGAAGCTATACATTACGCGATCACAACTGAAGCACTACGTGTACAAGGCGCACAAAGGAATGAAGACCACTTCGGAGCCGGAAACACACCAATAAAAAGACAAAGATTACTTACTATTGCACAACAAATGATCGAATATCATGTCAGGGAAAATATATGGAACGATCATTTACACAATGTTGTTGTCAATCCAATAGTTCATGGAATTTTTCAAGAAGCTCAAAACAGATATACTGCAGCCTTAAACGCAAGTCCTCATGATATAAGACATGCTAGAGATATTCGTAATAATTATATTCAAATGCAACTTCCTACATTGCCAGCAGCAGACCGTACAGCTTTGCGAGCTTCACGAAGAACTTTGAATGCTCGCGTAACGAGAGCAAATTTACAAATCGCTCAACAGGATATGGTCTTGCGCATTAAACGCGATCTTATGGAAAGAGAACAACTTGCACGTACTACGCAAACAGCTGCATTTACCGCAATTGCTGCAGTAAAAACTATACCCATGAAGCTTCTTCTTATTGATCCGATAATTTCTATAGCGGGAAAAATAGGAAATTTGTTTGGAGGACTTTCAGGAATTAAGTCCGAGTTAAACAAACCGGATATTTTTGGTATTGGAGGAAATGGTGATAGCGGATCTCATGCACATCCACTGACACCCGTTCAGCCGAAAGTAGATGAGAGTTTCTATGTATTCGACGCTCATGATGCTCACCCGACACTAAACCATCTTCCTGCAGACGGAAACACTTCAGCATTTAAACCATGGGTTGAGTCTCAAGCATATAAATCTATGCATATCGACCCACACGTTCATCTCACTGCCGCTCAACATTCTGAACTCATAGCGAGGGAACATTTCATTGATCAGTCGGTAAGAAAACTTAATCCCGATTTGATTCATGGAAACAGTATCGGTCATGAGGGTGTTGTGGCAGTAGAAACACCAAGTGGAACTATACATAATGTGACGACAATAAATGCTATGACGGCAGCAGATCACGCGACACCGGATACTGCTTTTCAAAAGGGTTTCTGGAACAGCTGGAAAACCCAGGCAAACCAACCGTTTAATGACATTGCGACAAATAGACCCCTCTCACAAGCAGTATTCGATGCGACTACGCAATTAAATGGCCCTAGATATACTTTTGCTGCTCCACCTTTTTTCAATCATATTGATCTCAACGCGGTTACAAATCTGCCTCAAATTAGTGATTTTACCCCATATATGAAACATATGCCTTTACCATTTCAGCACTTCATAGCGCAGAGAGGTTTAACTAATTTCCGGGATTTGCTTTCGTCATGTGATACATTACCGTTTGATCAGAAGATGCGAGTTATGGATTATATCCGCATGACTATGCCTCATGTTCCCTATAATTTACAATCTCAGTTAAAACAGGTCTTAGAACAAATGACAGTCAGTGTTCCCGCTGCAGCTTAAGAATAGACTCTCGGCACCGAATATCTTATACTGAGAAATAACATATGCTTTCTGATCTAGCTTCAATTGATTTATTCGTTCTCACAAAGGCTACCGATTGGTCAGAAGAACATAAAAAAGGTTTGACAGACCAATATGCTCGGGCTCTGGCAATGCATCTGGAAGAAAAATTACGGCAGAAATTAACTCCCGAGCAAGTAGAAAAAATCGACATACTGGCGGAAGGCCCC
>CAZAIV010000001.1:0-3548 GCA_964485315.1 uncultured Gammaproteobacteria bacterium | reverse complement strand
CCTAATTTCTAATTGATCTAAATGATTGTAACCATAGATAATTATTTAGTGCACTTAGGGCAATTAGAATAATTAGAAATTTTCACCCGCTTCTGGACAAGAGAAGAAATTCCGTGTTATGCTGGATTTATGCTGAAAATTGCGAAACTGAAATATCATCTCCGCCACTGGTTTGTCCCTCACGAATCGAATAATCACCGGCCGAGGATTCTTCATCATCAAATTCTTTTTCTTTTTATTCTTTTCTTCATCATCTCCGGCTTGCTTTTAGCTCCGCTTAAGTCAAATTCGGGGGTTTTGGGTATCTCATACAGTATCTCGAGTTCCGATTTATTAGCGTTAACGAACCAACAGCGTATCGCGAACGGTTTGGCGCCGCTTGTAATGAATCAGGACTTGACAAACGCCGCACAGATGAAAGCGCAGAATATGTTTGCCGATAATTATTGGGCTCATTTCGCTCCTGACGGAACATCTCCATGGTATTGGTTTCTGAAAGCTGGATATCAATATAATTACGCAGGGGAAAATCTCGCAAGGGGTTTTACGACCGCGAACGATGTGATGAACGCATGGATGAATAGTCCCGGGCACAGGGCGAACGTATTGTCTCCAAACTATAAAGATATCGGTTTTGCCGTTATGGAAGGGAATTTGACCGGCGAAGATACAGTTCTTGTCGTGCAGGAATTCGGCAGTCAGAACAGCACGAATGAAGTTGCGACCGTGAATGCTCCGCAAACAACGCAATCCGTTTCATTATCTATCACGCCGTCTCCTCATTCTATCGTCAATGTGACACCGACGGCGCAACCGCTTGTCATAATACAGTCTTCTGTACAAAAATCTGAGCAACAAGTAGCAGCAGTACAATCAAAGCCGTTGATTAACAGCGCTTCTTTATCGAAACTACTTGCGTTTCTCATTATTCTTCTGTTGCTCATTGCTCTTGTGATTGATATTGTTATTATACAGAGAAGGAAAGTTGTGAGGTTAGTAGCGCATAATGTCGATCATATTATCTTTCTTGTCATGCTGCTCTTAGTCTTGTTATTTATTATTGGTAAAAACTTTATACTATGATACATCCGCATATTCGAACACATCTTACATACTATGTGACAATGATTATCTTACAGGCAGTTGGTTTCCTGCTCGTCTATTTTGCAGCGCCGAATGTCTCTCTGCAAATGGATTTTGTAGTACTTAACAGCGGCATTTATATTTTGTGGGCTTCGTTACATCATTATCTTCATCATGAACTACATCCGAAAATTGTTCTTGAATATACGTTGGTAAGTTTTTTTGGAATTGCAGTCGCCTTTTTTCTTCTCCGCATGCAGTAACACAAACATTGCAAACGCATAGATTGATTTAGTATACTTGAACAGGTATGACAGATAAAAAAAATTCACCGTATACTTTCGCGCTTTCTCCCGAAGATCCTGCGTGGCCTCCAATGGTAAAGACGACAGAAATTCCTCAGCTCATTGCGTACGAGAGACAAGCATTTACTGATGAGCGGGGTTTTTTTCGGGAAATAGTTGAAAAACGTGATCTGGAAAAGGTATTAGGCAAAGAAATAATTATTACACAATGGAATCATTCACGCTCAGAGCCAGGTGTTATCCGCGGATTTCATGCGGAGCCCTGGGAGAAACTTATTTACGTTCTCAATGGAGAGGTGATGTCGGCTATCGTTGATCTTCGTATAGATTCTCCGACATTCGGGAAAGTCGAAACATTTCTTCTCGGAGAGAAAAATAGAAAAACAGTCTATCTTCCCAAGGGAATGGGAAACGCCATGTGTGTCCTAGGTGAGACGCCTGTTGACTATATGTATTTGATTACGTCGTATTTTGAAGGAGCGTCGACGCCAGCAGTCTCATGGAATGACCCTTTGTTAACGCGGCAGTTTGACGGTTGGCCAGTCAAGCATCCGGTTGTCAGTGAAAAAGATATGCATTATCCGACATTACAGGAGAAATACGGCAAACAAGTTGATTTTTCGAAATATCCTTGGTTAGTATGAAGATGTTAGTTACCGGCGGCGCCGGATTTATAGGATCACATTTCATTTTGTACTGGGCAGAGCATCATCCAGAAGATGAAATAGTGAATCTGGATAAGATTACTTATGCGGGGAATGTAGAAAATCTCAAATCTCTGGAAGGCAATGCAAAATATAATTTTATTCAGGGAGATATCTGTGACAAGGATATTGTTGCGGAAGCTATGCAAGGCGTTGATACTATAGTACATTTTGCTGCAGAAACGCATGTTGACCGGTCAATCATGGACCCTTTACCGTTTATTCACTCTAATGTTTTAGGAACATATATTCTTTTAGAAGCTGCATTAAGGAATAAGGTAAAACGGTTTCATCATATTTCAACTGATGAAGTATTCGGAAGTATTGATTTAGACGATCCCCGGAAATTTACCGAAGAAACGAAGTATGATCCGAGTAGTCCATACTCGGCCACGAAAGCAGGGTCTGATCATTTAGTTCGGGCATATCATCGTACCTACGGATTGCCGATTACGATCAGTAATTGTTCGAATAACTTCGGACCGGCAATGTATCCCGAGAAACTTATCCCTATTGCGATTACAAATCTTTTGGAAGGAAAAAAAATTCCCTTGCATGGAAATGGTAAAAATGTCCGTGATTGGTTATATGTGGAAGATCACGTGCGGGCAATTGAGCTTATTTTAGAAAAAGGCAAAATTGGAGATACATATTTAATTGGTGGTTTGGCAAAAGGTATTTCTAATCTTGAAGTATGTAAAAGAATTTTGAACGTCATGCGCATTTCTGAGGATTCTATTCAATTCGTGAAAGATCGGGCGGGAAATGATCTGAAATATGATGTGGATTGGTCGAAAATCCACAGAGAGTTGGGTTGGCAGCCGTTGCATGGCTTCGATGAGTGGTTGGAGAAAACTGTAGAGTGGTATAAAGAAAATCGCGCGTGGTGGGAGAAGATAAAAAACGGAGAATTTAAAGAATATTACGCAAAGGCCTTCGGCGACATGTCATGATTACTTGTTTTTTTGAAGATGGTGGAAAAGCAAAAGTTGGGCTTCGTCATGTTACTGTTGGCGCTATTGCCTTTAATGAACATAAGCAAGTTCTTCTTGTAAAAAGATCAAATAAATACAGCCGTCCTGGGAAGTATTCGGTTCCCGGAGGGTTTTTGGACAGAGATCAAACCATTCAAAGTGCGGTTCTACGGGAATTAAAAGAAGAAACCGGTCATAGCGGAGAATTGATATCTCTTTTTCATGTCAACGATTTTCCTGATCGTCCATACGAAGACAGACAAAATGTTGACTTTGTCTATCTCGTGAAAGTAACCACTGGAGAATTTATTAAGAATGAAGAAGTTATTTCAATTACCTGGTTTGATGAAAAATCTTTACCACCCGAATCTGATTTTGCATTTGATCATCGCATAACGATTCTAAAATATTTTGAGTATTTACAAAATCCATTTGCTTTACCCTTGCTGGGAAAATTGTAAGTTGTCATTCCCGCGAAGGCG